>JABDKP010000022.1 GCA_013002175.1 Ilumatobacter sp. | reverse complement strand
ACGATCTCGTGCGGTTCGAGCTGCGCGTTGTAGGTGTCGACGGGTGGGAAGTGGGTGAGGACGCGCGTGCCGTCGAGCCCCTCCCAGAAGAACGTGTGATGCGGAAACCGGTTCTGCTTGTTCCACGACAGCTTCTGGGTGACGAACCGGCGCATCCCGCCGGCGGCAAACAGCTGCGGCAGCCCGGCCGGGTATCCGAACACGTCGGGGATCCACACCTCGGTGCACGGCGCGCCGAACTTCTCGATGAAGTAGCGCTGGCCGAACACGATCTGGCGGACGAGGCTCTCCGCCGACGGCAGGTTCATGTCGGACTCGACCCACATGCCCCCGACCGGCAGCCACCGGCCCTCCCGCACCCGCTCGGCGATCGCCGCGAACACGTCGGGGTGATGTTCCTCGATCCACGCGTAGTGCTGCGCGGACGAGGCGGAGAAGCGGTACTCCGGGTAGTCGTCCATCATCCGGATCGCCGACGCAAATGTGCGCGCACACTTCCGCTGCGTCTCGCGGGTGGGCCACAGCCACGCGGTGTCGATGTGGGCGTGGCCGGTGGCGACGATGCGGTGACGCCGCTCGTCTGCGACGCCGGTCGGCGCCAGTTCCGGCGCGAGGGCCCGCCGCGCGGAGGCTGGGTCGGCGACGCGGTCGAGCGCGGCGACGATCGCCCGGCGGATCCGCGTCCGCCGCGGGTCGGTGACGGCCAGGCTGCGCATCAGGTCGTCGAGCACGTGGAGGTCATGGACGAGTGCCTCGGTCTCGAGGTCGACGAGCACCAGCTCGGCGGCCCGGAACCGGTACAGGGGTGCGGTGCCGGCGGTGGCGGGCGATCCGTCGGGCGACGGCGCATACTTCGGGAACGTCGGGTTGGACGCCGCCTCGACGAGGATCGCGACCGGCCCCCCGGCGGCGGCCGGCGGTAGCGGGTACATCGTCCGCCGCGGGTGGATGCCCTGGAGCGGCACGATGCCACCGTCGGCGTCGAGCGCCACGACGAGGCCCTCGCACTGGAAGCCGGGCGGGTCGGGCGTGAACCCGAGGTCGATCAGTGCCTCGACCCGCACGTTGCGACGCGTCGGCCAGTCGTCGGGCACGTCGCCGTCGAGCCGGAACCACGTCGTCGCCCACGGCGGGCCCCAGGCATCGCCGACCTCGAACGATTCGAGCCGGTCGAGGCCGGGCCCGGCGGTGACGGCGAGCGGGCGCCGGTCGACGTGGACGAGCGGCAGCACGCGCTCCCACAGTTCACGACGGATCCGTCGTTCGACGAGTTCCCGGTCGTCGTGCATCAACCGAGACTAGACATCGCCCGCGACATGGGACCGCCTGCCGGAAGCGTGTCGGGCGCCGGTCGCCCTGGTCTGAGGCGTCCGGCGAGTCGCTCGGCCTGTCCTGTCCGGCGCCCACCCAGCCGTGACGTCCGTCTGATTCAGCCCAGCACTGACGCGGGTCGCGGCCCTCGAGTTTCGACTCTCCGACGGATTCGACTTACGTCCGGTCGCCGAGGCCGATGGTGCCTCCGTCGAGCGCGCCGTCGCCGTCAACAACGAGCGAATGGCGGCGATGGACGGCGAGCAGCTCGACGCGTACCTGGACGCCCTCGAGGGTGATGAACGCGGCGAATCCACGGAGCCCGGGGGCTGTGCGGCAGTCGCCGTCCAGCAGCTCGCCGAATCCGTTCCGTACTTCCGTGACGACGAGGCCGCTCGGGAGGGAATCCGGCACGCGTACGCCAAGGTGTTCGGAGACGAACGGATGATTTCAGCGCTCGGGCATTACGAGGAGTGCATGCGCGAGGGCGGGTATGCGGCCACGTCGCCCGACGATGCGAAGTCGAAGTTCAACGACGGCTCGTTGCTGGGGTCCGATGAGTCACAGTCGTCCATCGACGCTGCGATCATCGACTGGAACTGCCAGAGCGAGCACGTCTGGCCGGTGTGGGACGAGCTGTATCCCCTCGAACCCCGGTAGTCGCCCGGCGACGCGCAAGACAGGTGTTACATCTGGTGCCTGGCACCAGATGTAACGCTCACACGACGCGGACGTCGAAGGCTTCGTCGCCGTTGCGGCCGGGGCGCACGTCGAAGGCGACACGCTGCTTCTCGTCGAGGGTCTTGAAGCC
>JABDKP010000098.1 GCA_013002175.1 Ilumatobacter sp. | reverse complement strand
GTCGAGGTCGTCGACGCCGTGCTCGCCGACCGGAGGAAGCTCGCCCAGCTCTACGCCTGCTACTTCTCCGACGACGAGGTGGTCCGCCTGCGGGTGTCGAGCGCGATGAAACGGGTCACGACCGCGCACCCAGGCTGGACGATGGAGTTGATCGACGGGCTGCAGAGCGAGGTCGCATCGATCGACCAGGCGTCGACCCAGTGGACGCTGGCCCTGCTGTTCGACCTCACCAGGGATCTGCAAACCCCCGAGCAGCGGGCACGATCGGTCGAGATCATGCAACACAACCTCGCCCACCACGACGACTGGATCGTGCTGAACAACACGATGCAGGTCCTCCACGACTGGTCGCTCGACGATGCGGCACTCGCGGCATGGCTCGGCCCGCACCTCCAGCGACTGACGCAGGATCGGCGGTCATCGGTGGCGCGCCGGGCCACCAAGCTCCTCGCGCATCCCTGACCGCCTGGGCCGCAAATCAGCCAGAGGGTGCGGCCGGCCACTGCGACTGCACCGCGACCCAGACGAGGCCGTGCCACATCCCGATCCCGTCGAAGTGCGCATCGAAGTCGAGTGACTCGTCGCGTCGCAGCCCCGCCCGGGTCATCACCGCCTGCGATCGGACGTTGTCGGGTGCCGTGTACGCGACGACCTCGGTGAGACCGACCCGCGTGAACGCGTCCTGCAGCGACGCCCGCGCGGCCTCCGACGCGAAGCCATGCCCCCAGGCCTCACGGCGCAGACGCCACCCGAGGTCATCGTGGTGACCGAGCGGATGGTCGTCCTCCCGGTTCGGCATGATCCCCGTGTAGCCGAGAAACGCCGGGGGTGTTCCGTCGATGCTCCCCTCGACGACCCACCGTCCGTATCCGACGTCGTCGAACGTGGCTGCGTACCGATCGAATTTCCGGTCACTCTCGTCGCGCGTGTGCGTTGCGCCGAAGTCGTGCATCACCTCCGGATCTGCATTCAGCGCGGCGAACGCAGCCCGATCCGCTTCCCGCCACGGACGCAGGGTGAGGCGTTCGGTCGTGAGGTGCGGGATCAGTGATCGGCGAACTCTGCGGCCGGCTCGGACGCGTCCGTCGTGTCGCCGGCCGAGTCCTCGCTGATCACGCCGCGATCGCGCATCTTGGCGACCACCTTGTCGGAGATCATGAGCCGCTTGTCGGCCGGGATCTTGCTCGGGAGCTTGGCGTCGAGCTTCGAACGCGCCTCGCTCTCCGTCAGGCCGTGCCACTCGGACGCCCGCTCGGACTTCATCTTCTTGGCACATGCCGCGCCCGCTGCGATCAACAGCGCCAACACGATCAACAGCTTCTTGTTCATGACAGAACCTCCTCGAAATGTGAACCTGTGCCCGCAATGTACCGCCGCCCGGCCGAGCGCGCGGCCGCTTCCAGACCGATTCGTCGGGTGTGGCGCTTCGGCCCTGGCGCCTGCGCAAATCTGGCCCCCTCGTGCCTGATCACGGGCACGTTCTGCCAACGACCGGCTGCGCCCCGGCGATGTTGTGACACCCCCTCGTCACACTGGGAACCATGAAGAACGAAGCCCCCGCCCAGCAACTGACACTGCTCCCCACCTCCACCGTCAGCGCCCGCTTCCAGCTCAGCCGGGCCACTCGTGAGCGTGGCCTCCGCCACGTCGCCGAAATCCGCCAACTGCTCGCCGAGCGTCAGGCCGCCCAGGCCGCCGAGCCGGCCGACATCGTCCCGATCGGCCACCCCGGCACGCGCGCTGCCTGATTCCGGCCCGCCCGTACGGCATCACGGTTCGGGTCAGCCGGCGTTGGGCGACAGGTCGTGCACGGCCTGCCAGTGGTCGAGGTCGGGATCGAGCGGCAGGATCGCCAGCGAACTCGTCGTCACGCCGTTGTCGAAATAGCGCTGGATCTGGGCACGGCATGCGGCCGGCGAGCCGTGCACGATCAGCTCGTCGACCACCTCGTCGGGGATCTCGCCCAGCGCGGCCTTGCGGTCGCCGGCCTGCCACGCATCCCACATGCCACGCAACTGGTCGCCCCGCCCGAGCCACTCGTGGAAGGCGGCGTACACCGGCACGTTGAGATACGCCGCGATCGCGAACTTCGCCGACGCCCGCACCACATCCGCGTTCTCGCTCGGACAGCAGAAGATGCGCGCCACCACTTCGCGCTCGTCACCGCCCGCGGCGTCCGTCACGACGGGCACGACCGTCGACACGTCATCGGCAGAGAGCCAGTTGATGATCACGCCGTCGGCCTCCCGTCCGGCCATCCGCAACATCCCCTCGCGCAGCGCCGCGACGAGGATCGGCGGCCGCTGCTCGGGCCGCACACCGAGGCGGAAGCCGTTGATCTCGAACGTGTCGTAGCTCTTCTTGACCTTTTCCCCGTCGAGCGCGTCGTTCAGGAACCGCACCACGTCACGGACCTTCTTGTACGGCTCCTCGAATGGAACACCGTTCCAACGCTCGACGATCACGTTGCTCGACGAGCCGATCCCGATCGCGAACCGCCCCGGCGCGGCATCGGCCAGCGACGCGACGCTCTGCGCCATGCACGCCGGCGAACGGGTGTAGGCCGGGACGATCGCGGTCCCGAGCCGCAGCCGCGGTTCCCACGCCGCGGCGAGCGCGAGCGGTGTGAATGCGTCCGCCCCATCGGACTCCGCCGACCAGATGTCGGTGTAGCCAATGTCCGCCAACTCGGACAGCCGCTCGGCATGCGAGTGCAGCGGGCCGGGAAGCGGGACGGTCATGCCGGGTCGTGGGGGAATCGCCATGCGGCGACGGTACCGACCCCGCCGATTCTGCCCCGCATCGCGATTGTCACCCCTTCGAAAGGCGGACGATGACACTCTGACTCGCGGTGGCCAAGAGCGTGCCGTCCTCGGCGAACATGTGGACGAGGCCGTGCCCGAACCCGCGCTCGACGGCGTGGACGCGGATGTCCATCAGCACCCACTCGGTCGGCACCATTCGGCACACCCGCAGCGTGTTGTCGAGGCTGTTGCCGCCCCCGCGCACGCCGAGCGCCTGGCCGACGCCGCCGGGGACGAAGTCGCCGAGCACGGCGAGCGTCGTCGCGTCCATCCCGGTGATCACGTCGGGAATGCGCGCCCACAGGATGTACTGGCCGTCGCTCGGCTCGCCGTCGAGGTCCTCCCACGGCCGGCCCTTCACCATCCGTTGGTCGAGTCGCTCGTTGATCGTGCCGCTCCAGTCCGAGCTGTGCGGCCGTGGCGGATAGTCCAGCGGACCGCCGAGGTCGGCCGGCGGCCGCTCCCACTGGCCGCGGAGGTCCATCGGCCGGTCGCCGAGCGCGGCGTTGACCGTCAGGATCTCCCGATCCGCGACGTGGCAGACAGCACGCGCCTGGGTGATCTGGTGGCCCTCCACCGCGATCGTCACGTCGATGTCGACGACCTCGCCCGGCTTGGCGTACGACAGGTACTGCGCCGTCGCCCACACGCATTCCCGTCCCGACGTGCCCTCGAGCGCCGAGATCGCGGCGCCGAGCCCCGAGCCGCCGAACATGAACCCACCGGTCGTCGAGATGCCCGGCGTGACCGGCAGCTTCCACCGGAACGGGTTGTGGGTCGCCTCGAGGCCGAGGAATGTACGGGAGTCCATGACGACGCCGATCGTAGGCGCGGCCTAAGTTCGCGAGATGAGCGACACGTGGCAGGGCGATGCGGTCGGGCTGGTCGAGGCGTTCCGCGCCGGCGAGCGGTCCCCCGCCGAGGAACTGGAGGCGACGCACGCGGCGATCGACGCGAGCGATCTGAACGCGGTGTGCTTCACCGACCGCGAAGCGGCTCGCGATGCGGCCCGGGCCGCCGACGTCAGCCTGCCGTTCGGTGGCGTGCCGGTCGGCGTGAAGGAGCTGAACAAGGTCGAGGGCTGGCCGGACACCGAGGCGTCGGTGCCGTTCAAGGATCGCATCGCCAGGCACACGTCGACGATGGTCAGCCGGCTCGTCGAGCGCGGCGGTGCCGTGCTCGCGGGCCTCACGACGTCGAGCGAGTTCGGCGGTGTCAACCTCACGCGGACGGTGCTGCACGGCGCGACGCACAACCCGTGGCAGCACGGCCGCACACCCGGCGGGTCGTCCGGCGGCTCGGCGGCGGCCGTGGCCGGCGGCATCTACCCGCTCGCCACCGGCGGCGACGGCGGCGGGTCGATCCGCATCCCGGCCGGATTCACCGGCCTCGTCGGCCTGAAGGGCACGTTCGGGCGCATCCCGCTCGGCCCGCACCACGAGTACGGCAACCTCACGGTCGCCACCGGCTGCCTCACTCGGTCGGTGCGCGACACAGCGCGCTGGTTCGACGTCACCAACGGCCACGACCCGACCGACCCGCTGAGCCTGCCGCGCGTCGAGGGCTGGGAAGCCGGCCTCGGCTCGCACCTCGACGAGCTGCGGGGCGCTCGAGTGGCCGTCGTCGGCAACTGGGGCGGCGCGGTGACGTCGCCGGTGATGTGGGAACTGCTGGAGGAGGCGGCGATCAACCTGATCGCTGACTGCGGCATGGCGCGCGTCGATGGTGTCGACACGACGGTGCCGCGGATGGGTGGCGCGTGGTCGATCTCGGGGATGATCGAGATCCGGGCGATGCTGGGCGACCGCTGGCCGGACTGCAAGGCCGACCTGACACCGGAGATGGCGTACGGCCTCGAGACGACGGAGGGCAAGTACGGCGAGGAGGGCCGGGCCCGTATCGAGCGGCGCCGGATGGAGGTCAACGAGGCGATGGCGCGCATCTTCGATCCGGCCGACGGCGTCGACTTCGTGATGACGGCGAGCAATCCCGATGTGGCGTTCGACGCAGAGGGTCCGCTGCCGTCGTTGTTCGGCGGCATCGAGGGCGGGATGGGCAACAACGGGCGCCTCACGTTCCCGGCCAACCTCCACGGCAACCCGGCGATCTCGGTGCCCGCCGGCACCGTGGACGGCCTGCCGATCGGCCTCCAGATCGTCGGCCGCCACTTCACCGAACCCCTGCTCCTCGACCTCGCCCACACCGTCGAGCGCAATCGCCCCTGGCCCCTCACCGCCCCCTGACGCCCGCCCGGGGTCAGGCAGGGGTCAGGCAGGGGTCAGACACCTGCTGTCATGGTGTGTGTCAAAAGGGGTCAGGCAGGGGTCAGACACCTGCCTGACCCCTGGTGCGGGCGCGGGCGGCTCGGTACCGGTCGGCGGCGGCGAATATGGTCGGGGAATGAAGGTTGCGCTCACCGTCAATGACTTCCTGACCCGTGCCGAGCTGATCTACCCCGATCGGGTCGCGGTCGTCGACGAGCCGGATCAGCCGGCCGAGTCGTGGGGCTCGTTCACCTACCGCGAGATGGCGCGGCGGGCGCGGGCGATGGCCGCCGGCCTCGACGAGCTGGGCATCGGCGTCGGCGAGCGCGTCGCGATGGTCAGCCACAACTCGGCCCGTCTGCTCACGGCCCTGTTCGGCGTGTCGGGGTCCGGACGCATCCTCGTGCCGATCAACTACCGGCTCGTGGCGGCGGAAGTGAAGTACATCATCGAGCACTCGGGCGCCCGCCTGCTGCTCGTCGACCCCGAGCTGGCCGAGGCGATGGCCGACGTCGACTGCGAGCGGAAGATGGTCATCGGCGCCGACAGCGACGCCGTGCTGATGAAGTTCGACACCGAACCCGCGTCGTGGGAACCCGACGAAGACGCGACCGCCACGATCAACTACACGTCGGGCACGACCGCCCGGCCGAAGGGCGTACAACTGACGCACCGCAACGTCTGGATCAACGCGTCGACGTTCGGCTGGCACATGGGCGTCAGCGACCGCGACGTCTACCTCCACACCCTCCCGCAGTTCCACTGCAACGGGTGGGGGATGCTGTACGCGATAAGCGGGATGGGTGGCCAGCACATCATCATCCGCAAGATCGACGGCGCCGAGATCCTCCGCCGCGTCGACGAGTACGGCGTCACCCTGATCTGCGGCGCCCCCGCCGTCCTCAATGCAGTGCTCGACGCGGCGGCCGAGTGGGACGGGCCGATCCCCGGCACGGGCCGCGTGCGGATCGTCGTCGCCGGCGCTCCCCCGCCGACACGCACGATCGAACGGACCGAGACCGAACTCGGTTGGGAGTTCGTGCAGATCTACGGCCTCACCGAGACGGCGCCGCTGCTGACGATCAACCGCAATCGCGCCGAATACGACGACCTGTCGCCGTCCGAACGGGCCGTCAAGCTCGGTCGCGCCGGCGCCCCGGCGATCGGCACCACGATGGCCATCGACGACGAGGGCGAGATCCTCGCTCGTGGCAACACGATCATGGAGGGCTACTGGGAGCAGCCCGACCAGACGGCTGCGGCGATCCGAGACGGTTTCTTCCACACCGGCGACGGCGGCGTCATCGACGACGACCACTACGTCGTGATCTCGGACCGCAAGAAGGACGTGATCATCTCCGGCGGCGAGAACGTCTCGTCGATCGAGGTCGAGGATGCGATCTTCCAGCATCCCGACATCACCGAGGTGGCAGTGATCGGCATCCCCGACGAGAAGTGGGGCGAACTCGTCACCGCCCTCGTCGTCACCGCGCCGGGCAGCGACGCCAGCGAAGCCGACATCATCGCCTTCACCAAGGAGCGACTCGCCGGCTACAAGTGCCCGAAGCGCGTCGAGTTCCGCGACGAACTCGCCCGCACCGCCACCGGCAAGCTGCAGAAGTTCAAGCTCCGCGAACCGTTCTGGGCCGACGCCGCCAAACAGGTCAACTGACAGCCCCGATCAGGCCCTGCGACGCGTCAAAGTTGTGCCTGGCACAACTTTGACTCACTCCAACGTGGCGTAGGTGGTGCTGCGGTCGGCGGTGCGGGTGGCGCCGATGGCGGCGACGCAGTCGTCGAGATCGGCGAGGTAGTCGTCGATCACGCCCGCGTTCGTGTTGCTGACCGTCGAGTGCAGGTTGTCCGGCGGCTTCTGCCGGTCGTGATACCAGCCCCGGGCGAGCAACGCGTCGCCCAGCGCGAACATGTCGATCGGCGCACCGTCGGCACTCGCGAACACCGGGTCGGCGGCCATCGCCACCAAGTGGAACTGCCCGTCGCCGAGCACGCGCACGCCGTCGATCGCCGCGATCCCGGCGCGCATCGCGTCGGCGTTCTCCAGCGTCGAGCGCGTCAGTTCGACGTAGCCGTCGACGCCGAGGTGCTGCATGACGGCCCACGCGCATGCCATCGGCAGTCCCGACCGCGACCCCTGCATGTTGGGTGACGCATAGAACCCGCCGAGCCAGTCGTCGAACACGAACGTCTGATACGCCCGCGACTCCTTCGAGTGGTGGAGGATCACCGACACACCCTTCGGGGCGTACCCGAGCTTGTGGACGTCCGCCGAGATCGTCGTGACGCCCTCCACCCGGAAGTCCCATCGCGACACCTCGCGCCCGAGCATCTCCGCGAACGGCAGCACGAAGCCGCCCATGCACGCATCGACGTGGCAACTCGCGCCGACCGACGCCGCGAGCGCGGCGATCGCCGGGATGTCGTCCTGCACGCCCTGCGGATACTGCGGCGCCGACCCGACGACGAGCGCGGTGTTCGCCCCGACCAGCGCCGCCATGGCATCCACATCGGCGGTGTAGTCGTCACGCACGGGCGCCCGCCGCACCGTCATCCCGAAATTGTCGGCCGCCTTGTGGAACGCCGCGTGCGCCGATTCGGCGAGCACGATCTCCGGTTCGGTGACGCCGCGTTCGGCATGGGCCCGCTTGCGCGCCGCGAGCACCCCGCACAGGATCGACTCGGTGCCACCGCTCGTCAGGAAGCCGGCCGTGTGCTCGTCGCCGTGCAGCAACGACGCCGTCCATCCGACGACCTCGGACTGGATCGCGCGCAACGACGGGAAGGCCTGCGTGTTCAGCGCGTTCTCGTGGAGGTACAGCCGAGCGGCCTGCTCGGCGACCGCGTGCACGCTCGGGCCGCCGTCGTAGACCATGCCGAACGTCCGACCGTCGCCCCACTTCACGTCATCCGCGCGCTT
Organism: Ilumatobacter sp.; assembly: GCA_013002175.1. Classification (GTDB taxonomy): domain Bacteria; phylum Actinomycetota; class Acidimicrobiia; order Acidimicrobiales; family Ilumatobacteraceae; genus Ilumatobacter_A. The sequence goes on along the minus strand of JABDKP010000098.1, from coordinate 7,836 downwards.
CTCGGTCAGTTCGGCGATCACGTCGTCGACAGCCCGGCCGGCCTGCGGAAGAGATGCCATGCGTCAGTGTCGCACGGCGTGGGCGGCGATCGACTGCTCGAGCCGGCGGTCGGTGTCGACCGCGACGCGGTGCATCGTCCGGCGATACTGCGTGTAGTCGGCAACGGCGTAGTGCTGCGTGGCCCGGTTGTCCCAGATCGCCACCGTGTCCGGCTGCCACCGCAGCCGCACGTGGTGCTCGGGCCGGTTGATCATGTCGAACAGGTAACTCAGGATGCGCTGCGACTCCGCGGCGCCGAGCCCGATGATCCAACGGCTGTTCGACTCGCTGACGTTGATGTACGGACGGCCCGTCACCGGGTGGTGCGAGATGATCGGCCACACCGCACCACCGGCGCGGGCGTGCATCTCGGCGATCCCGGCATTGCCGCCGGCCTCGTACGCACCGTTGCGGAACTGGCCGGGGTCGTGGTCGACGAGCAACGTCTCGAGGTCGGCCCGGAACCCCGGATCGAGTGCGTCGTGAACCGAGTACATGCTCGCCCACAGCGTGTCGCCGCCGACCGGGGGGACGACGATCGCCTTGAGGATCGAGGCGAACGGCGGCTTGGCGCGAAACGTCATGTCGCTGTGCCACTCCGACGCGTCGGGGCGGATCCCCGGCAGCCAGTCGAGCACTGCGACGTCCGGGTGGCCGTCGAGGGTGGCATAGCTGTGATGCCGGGGCGCCAGCTCACCGAGCCGCACCCCGAGCTCGCGATGCGCGTCGGGCGGCAATCCCTGATTGCGGAAGAACAGCACCTGATGCTCGATCAAGGCGTCGTAGACGAGCCCGATGCGGTCATCGTCATCGCGTCGCACGAGTGCTCCGAGGTCGATGTCGAGGACCTCGGCTCCGAGCGCTGGTGACCACCGATCGACGCGCACATCCTGCATCCGGGAAGCGTAGATCGCCGTCGCGACGGTGAGCGACCAACGTCACACCACCGATTGTTAGGGCTGCTTCACATCTTTGGTCAGGCGACGTCTACACTGCCCGCCATGACCACCCCCCATCCCCGCGCGCGCGCCCGCCGATTGCTCGCCGCCACCATCGGCACGCTGGCCCTTCTCGCCGCGGCCTGTGGCAGTGACGAGCCTGCGGGCGACTCCGGACCATCGGCCACCGGCGGATCGGGCGCCACCAGCGTCACGCTCTACTCGGGCCGCACCGAAGACCTCGTCCAGCCGATCCTCGACCAGTTCAGGGCAGCCACCGGCATCTCCGTCGAGGTGAAGTACGGCGACTCCGCCGACCTCGCCCTGCTGATCGAAGAAGAGGCGGCAGCCGACAACGTCCGCGCGGATGTGTTCCTCTCGCAGAGCCCGGGGTCACTCGGCTTCCTCGAGCAGAACGGCCGCCTCGCCGAACTCCCGCAGTCCACGCTCGACCTCGTCCCGGCAGCAGTACGCGACGACGGCGGCAAGTGGGTCGGATTCTCGGGGCGCCAGCGCGTCGTCGTCTACAACTCCGACCTCCTCTCACCGGCCGATCTTCCGGCGAGCGTCTTCGACCTCACCGACCCGGCCTGGAAGGGCAGGATCGGCGTCGCGCCGAGCAACGGGTCGTTCCAGGACTTCGTCACCGCGATGCGGGTGACCGAGGGCGACGATGCGACGCTCGCCTTCCTGGAGGGGCTGGACGCCAACGACCCGGTGCTCTACCCGAAGAACTCGGCGATCGTCGCCGCGGTCGGCCGCGGCGAGGTCGAGATCGGACTCGTCAACCACTACTACAACTTCCGCGCCTTGGAGGAGGACCCGAGCCTGCCGTCGGCGAATCACCAGTTCGCCCCCGACGACCCGGGTTCGACGTTGATCATCACCGGCGCCGCGATCGTCGACGGGACCGACCGCGCCGATGTCGCCGCCCAACTGATCGACTTCCTCCTGAGCCCGACCGGCCAGCGGTACTTCGCGGAGGAGACGTTCGAATACCCGCTCGCCATCGGTCAGTCACCCGCCACGGCGATCCCCCCGATCGACTTCGGCGCCGTCGGCGACGTCGGTGGCATCGCGTTCGAGGACCTTGCCGGCGGCCTCGAAGCGACCCGCGCCCTCATCGCCACGTCCGGGCTCGAGAGCTGAGCTCGTGCTGAGGGGCTCGGGAGCGCCACGCCCGTGACCGACCTCGCGACCGCACCTCTCGCGCCCGCCGCCGGCGACCGGGACCCACTCGCGCACCGCGCCCGCAGCCGGGCAACTGCCGCGCTGACGCTGAACCGCATCGTCGGCCTGGCGATCGGCGCGGTGTTCGCCGGGCCGGCGGGGTTCGTCGTGTGGCGCACGCTGCGCCTGGGCGACGAGCTCGGCGACGCGCTCGGCGAGGTGCCGGGCCCGCTCTGGCGGACGATCCAGCTCTCGGTGCTCGTCTCGGCAACCACCGCGGTGCTCGGCACCGGGCTCGCCTGGCTCACCACCCGGACCGACCTCCCGTTCCGCCGGTTCTGGCGCATTGCGCTCGTGCTGCCCCTCGTGCTGCCGAGCTTCGTCGGTGCCGCGGCGTTCATCGCTGGGCTCACGCCCGGTGGCGTCATCTTCGACGCCTTCGAGGCGGTCGGCCTGACACCGCCGCGGCGGTTCCGCGGGTTGGGCGCGTCGTGGCTGGTCCTCAGCGCGTTCACCTACCCGTACGTGCTCCTGCCGGTGTCGGCGCGCCTCGCCGGGCTCCATCCGAGCCTGGAGGAGAGCGGCCGGCTGCTCGGGTTGTCGTCGACCGCCACGTTCGTGCGCGTCACGCTGCCCCAGCTGCGCTCTGCGATCTTCGGCGGCGGGCTGCTCGTGTTCCTCTACACGCTGAGCGAATTCGGCGCCGTCCAGCTGCTCGGCTTCGACACCTTGACCCGCGTGATCTACGCCACCCGTCAGACGAACCGCGCGCTGTCGTTCGCGTCGGCATCCGTGCTGCTCGTCCTCGCGGTGGGCGTCGTCTGGCTGGAGCGCTCGCAGCGTGGACGGGCGACTCCCGACGACCGGACCTCGACCACGGCAGTTCGCCCGGTCCTGCTCGGCTGGCGGCGCGTGCCGGCGCTCGCAGCGTGCTTCGTCGTGCTCGGCATCGGACTGATCGTGCCACTGCTCAGTCTCGGCGCGTGGGCTCGCCGCGGCCTCACTGCCGGCCGCGTGTCGCTCGGCGACCTGCTCGATCCGGCGATCAACACAGCGACCGTGTCGGTGATCGCCGCGGTGCTCGCCGTCGGAGTCGTCCTGCCGATCGCCCTCGCGACCACGCGCCGGCCACACCGGCTGTCCGACGTCGCTGCAGTGTCGGTCGTCGGCGGCTTCGCGATTCCCGGCCTCGTCATCGCGCTCGCGCTCGCCGTGCTCACCTTGAACACGCCGACGTTCAGCCGCCTGTACCAGACGAGCGCGCTGCTCGTGTTCGCCTACGTCATCCACTTCGGAAGTCAGGCACTGGCGAGCAACGAAGCCGCGGCGCGCGCCGTGCCCAACGCCCTGCGCGAGTCGAGCCGGCTGCTCGAACCGAACCGCCTCCGGCGGCTCGTGCGCGTCGACGTACCGCTGATGCGTCCCGGCCTCGTCGCCGGCGGCGGGCTCGTGATGCTCTCCACGCTGAAGGAGCTGCCGGCCACGCTGCTGCTCTCGCCGATCGGCTTCACAACGCTGTCCACCGAGATCTGGGCGTCGTATGAGGAGGGGTTCTACGCCGCGGCCGGCCTGGCCTCCCTCGTGCTCGTCGCGCTGTCGGCCGCGCTGACCTGGTTCCTCGTCCTCCGCCGCAGCGACGTGGTTGGCAAGCGGTGACCGGCGCCGAGCCGGGCCACCGGCGCGGATGCGGTGTGAAGGTACCCTGACACCCGATGACCAGCGGACCGGACACTCGCCCCCCGGGCACGGGTGGACGCGCCCATGCCGGCCCGGGTGCGGTGGTCGTGCTCGACGGCGTCACGGTCACGTACCACGACGACGACGACGAAGACGTCGTGCATGCGGTGCAGGAGGCCACGCTGCAGATCCGGGCCGGCGCGATCACGTCCCTGCTGGGCCCGTCGGGCTGCGGCAAGACGTCACTGCTCCGCGCGATCGCCGGCCTCGAGCGCCCGCGCGCCGGCACGATCTCGATCGGGGGCGCCGTCGTCAGCAGCGTCCCACCCAGGGGCGCCGGCGTGTGGGTCCATCCCGAGCGGCGCAGCGTCGGGATGGTCTTTCAGGACGGCGCGCTCTTCCCGCATCTCACCGTCGCCCAGAACGTCTCGTTCGGGTTGCGTTCCAGCGGGCGCAAGCTCTCGCGAGCCCAACGCGCCGAACGCGTCGCGGACATGCTCGCCCTGGTCGACCTCACCGGTTTCGCCGACCGGCTGCCCGGCACGCTGTCCGGCGGCCAACAGCAGCGGGTTGCGCTGGCCCGCTCGCTCGCGCCGCAACCGTCGGTGCTGCTGCTCGACGAACCGTTCTCCGCGCTCGACGCCGCGCTGCGGATCCAGGTCCGCGCCGAGGTCGCCCGGATCGTCCGCGACGTGGGTGTCACCACGATCTTCGTCACCCACGACCAGGACGAAGCCTTCGTGCTCGGCGACGAGGTCGTCGTGCTGCGCGACGGCCACGTCGAGCAGGTCGGCACCCCCGACGCGATCTACCGTCATCCGAACACGCCCTGGATCGCCGGCTTCGTCGGCGAGGCGAACTTCCTCCGCGGCACCGTCGACATCGCGTCGCCGCACCACGCCGACACCCCACTCGGCGCCGTCCCGATCACGCATCCCGAGCGGGTCCGCGCCGCTGCCGATGTCGACATCGCCGTCGCCGTCGACGTGCTCGTCCGCCCCGAGCAGATCGTCATCGACCGGGGCACCGACGACTCGCACGCCAGTGGCCACGTCTCGGCGGTCGAGTACTACGGCCACGATGTCCGCTACGAGGTCGAACTCGATGACGGCTCGGTCGTGGCTGCCCGAACGCAGGTACCCGATCTGCTGCACGACGGGCAGCGGGTGCGGCTCGTGTTCGACGGCCACCCGGTCGAGGCCTGGCCGGTCGGGCCGGCAGACTGAGCCGCCGGCCGCGGCCGAGGCGACCGCCGGCCAATATGCTCGCCGAGTGCCGACCGACCCGATTTCCCAGCTCCGCATCTTCACCGAGCCGCAACAGGGCGCGAGCTACGCCGACCTGCTTGCCGTGGCGCAACGCGCGGAGTCGCTCGGATTCGGCGCCTTCTTCCGCAGTGACCACTACCTCGTCATGGGCGGCGGCGACGGCCTGCCCGGGCCCACCGACGCCTGGGTGACGCTCGCCGGACTCGCCAGGGAGACATCGACGATCCGGCTGGGCACGCTCGTCACCTCGGCCACGTTCCGCCTGCCCGGCCCACTCGCGATCAGCGTGGCTCAGGTCGACGAGATGTCGGGCGGCCGCGTCGAACTCGGCCTCGGCGCCGGGTGGTACCAGACCGAGCACGAGGCGTACGGGATCGCGTTCCCACCGCTCGGCGAGCGCTTCGACCGGCTCGAAGAGCAGTTGGAGATCATCACGGGCCTCTGGTCGTCACCGGTCGGCGACACGTTCGACTCGCCGGGCGGCCACTACCCGGTGACCGCGTCGCCGGCGTTGCCGAAGCCGGCGCAAGGTTCGGTGCCGATCGTGATCGGTGGCGGTGGCCCGAAGCGCACGCCGGCACTCGCCGCCCGATTCGCATCGGAATTCAACACGCCGTTCGTCGACCGCGAGTTCTTCGCCACCCAGACCGGACGGGTCCGCGACGCGTGCACCGCAATCGGGCGCGACCCAGGCGAGCTGACCTACTCCGCGGCGCTCGTCGTGTGCTGCGGCAGCGACGAGGCCGAGTTCGCCCGGCGGGCCGCCAACATCGGACGCGAGCCGGCCGAGCTCCGGCAGAACGGTGTGGCCGGCACCCCCGACGAGGCCGCGGCGACGCTGCGGGCATGGCGCGAGGCCGGCGCCGAGCGGATCTACCTGCAGGTCCTCGATCTCGCCGATCTCGACCACCTCGACCTCGTCGCCGCCGAGGTCGCCCCACTCCTCGCCTGACGTTTGTGACATCTCGGTGCCTGGCACCAGATGGAACGCGGGCTACGTTCCGGCCATGGCTGACGGCACACCGATCACCGTGTTCACGGCTCGTGAGATCGTCACGATGGATCCCGGACAGCCCCTCGTCGAGGCGGTCGCCGTCAAGGACGGACGGGTGCTGGCAGCCGGGTCGCTCGACGAGTGCACGAGCTGGGGACCGCACGTCGTCGACGACCGCTACGCCGACCACGTGCTCACGCCCGGGATGATCGAGGCGCACGCGCACAGCCTCGAAGGCGCGTTCGCACTGCTGCCGTACGCCGGCTGGTTCGACCGGCACCGGGCCGACGGCTCGACCGCGACCGGCATCCGCAGCTACGCCGACCTCCTCGACCTCCTGCGCAGCCTCGACCACGACACCGCGGGCTCCGACGAGCCGATCGTCGTCGGCGGCTTCGACCCGATCTACTTCACCGACGAGGCGCGCCTCACCCGCGAGCATCTCGACCGGGTGTCGGCCGAGCGGCCGATCTTCGTCTTCCACGCCAGCGCCCACCTCGCCACGGTCAATTCGGCGATGCTGCGCCACCACGACATCACCCGCGACACCGAGACGGTCGGCGTCGCCCGCGACGCGAGCGGCGAGCCGAACGGAGAACTCCAGGAGATGCCGGCGATGGCGCTGGCGTCGTCGGGCCTGCTCGCGATCCTGAAGAAGATGAACGACCCCGCGGCGATCGAGGCGCTCGGCCAGATCTGCGCGAACCAGGGCATCACGATGCTCGTCGACCTCGGTGCCAGCGGCCTCACCCGACCGGGCGAGCGGGAACTCTGGCAGCGCACCGTCAACGCCGAGGACTACCCGGCCCGCATCGCGCAGCGTCACCTGATCGGGATGATGCCGGGCAGCACCGACTGGTCCGCCGCCGCCGACCAACTCGACTCGTTCCGGGACGACGACACCGCCAAATTGCGCACCGCCGGGTTGAAGATCGTGCTCGACGGGTCGATCCAGGGCTTCACGGCGAAGATGGACTGGCCCGGCTACTACACCGGCACCGACATCGCCGTCGACCACGGCATGTGGATGGTGCCGCCCGACCAGCTGCTCGACATGTGCCGCCCGTTCCACGAGCGCCGGATCAACACCCACGTGCACTGCAACGGCGACCTGACGATCGACCTGTGGATCGACACGGTCGAGCAATTGCTGCTGGAGAGCGCCTGGCTGGACCACCGCTACACCGTGCAGCACTGCCAGCTGACGACCGCGGCCCAATACCGGAGGATGGCCCGGCTGGGCATGTGCGCGAACATCTTCACCAACCACCTCTGGTACTGGGGCGACCAGCACCACGACGTCACGGTCGGCCCCGAGCGGGCGCGGCGGATGGAGGCGTGCGCCACCGCCGAGCGGGAGGGCGTGTCCTTCTCGATCCACAGCGACGCCAACGTCACTCCGCTCGGTCATCTCCACACGATGTGGTGTGCGGTCAACCGGGTGACGCCGTCGGGCCGGGTGCTCGGCGAGCACGAACGGATCTCACCGCAGTCGGCGCTGCAGGCGGTGACGACGAGCGCCGCCTACCAGCTCCACCTCGACCACGAGTTCGGCACGATCGAGTGCGGCAAGGCGGCCGACTTCACCGTGCTGGAGGACAACCCGCTGACCGTCGATCCGATGGCGATCAAGGACATCGCCGTCTGGGGCACCGTCATCGGCGGCACCCCCCACCCCGCCGCCCGCCCCTGAAAAGTCGTGCCAGGCACAACTTCGCGCTGGCCGGGGGTCAGGCAGGTGTCTGACAC
>JABDKP010000176.1 GCA_013002175.1 Ilumatobacter sp. | reverse complement strand
CTGGTCGGTGCGCTTCCACACGTAGTCGCACTTGACCACCGAGTGCGACTTCTCGTAGATCACCGCGGTGCGCACCTCGCCGACCTTTCCCTCACAGAACTCCTGCACCGAGCGCAGGGTGTGGCCGGTGTCGGCGACGTCGTCGACGATCAGGACCTTGCCGTGCGACAGGTCGACGAAGTCGGGGGCCGGCGGCAGGATACGCGGCACGTCGAGCCGCTCGTCGACCCCGGTGTAGAACTCGACGTTCATCGTGTACACGTTCTTCACCGACAGCGCGTAGCCCATCGCCCCCGCCGGCAGCAACCCGCCGCGGGCGATCCCGAGGATCATGTCCGGCTCGTAGCCGTCGTCGGCAATTTCCTGGGAGAGGGACCGTGTTGCTTCTCCGACCATGTCCCAGGTCATGATCTCGCGTTCGTCAGACATTCGTCCGGAAACTACACCGGCGGGCGTGAAGCTGCGACAATCCGCTCACAGACAGATGTCACCGGGGCGAACGGGCACGCGGTGGAGCGGCTTGCCGACCCCGTCGACCTGGCGGAGGGCATCACGGATCGCGGCCACGATCGCCGGCGTCGACGAGATCGTCGGCGGCTCACCGACGCCCTTCGCCCCGAGCGGTGCCAGCGGATCGGGTTCCTCGATCAGCGTCGCAACGACCGGTGGCATGTCGAGGAACGTCGGCAGCAGGTAGTCGGTGAAGTTGCCGTTGCGGATCACGCCGTCGATCTGGATGATCTCTTCCATGACGGCGAGGCCGAGCCCCTGGGCGATGCCGCCCTCGATCTGACCGATCACCGAGAGCGGGTTCAGGGCCCGGCCGACGTCCTGCGCGGTGGCGATCTGGACGACCTTGACGAGACCCAGGTCGGGGTCGACGTCGACGACCGCGCGGTGCGCCACGAACGCAAACGCGGTGTGCGGGCTGCCCTGGCCGTGCTCGTCCAGCTCGGTGGTCGGTGGGTGGTGGTACTCCGCCGTCTCGTCGAAGGTCTGGCCGGCGCAGGCTTCCACGGCGTCCTGGCGCCAGCCGGTGGCGGGTTCCACGATGTCGGTGCCGTCGATCAGCAGCGTCTCTGCGTCCAGCCCGTTCGACGACGCGACATGCTCGAAGATCTTCGCCCGGACGGCGAGACAGGCGGCGTTGACCGCCCCGCCGCTCATCCACGTCTGGCGAGAGGCCGACGTCGAGCCCGACGAACCGATCAGCGTGTCGATCCGATCGAGGCGCACGTCGTCGATGCCGAGCACCGTCCTGGCGATCTGCGGCGCGAGCGTCACGAACCCCTGGCCGACCTCGGCGGTGGCGAACTTCAGCGTGACGACGCCGTCCTCGATCCGGCAGCGTGCGGTCGAGTAGTCGTCGAACGCCTCGGAGTACATCAGGTTCTTGATCGACGCACCCCACCCGATCCCGCGCACGATGTTGCTCGCATCCGCTGTTCGCCCGGCGCCGCCCGGCAGCTTCATCACATCCGGGCCGCCGTCGGGCATCGGCGCACCGCCGACCGGTTCGTCCGGCAGCGGCAGCGCGGCCGTCTCACGGATGCACTCCGCGACGGGTGCCACGTTCAGCACCGGTTGGCCGGTGATCAGCGTGTCGCCCGTGCGCATCGCGTTGAGGATCCGCAGGTCGACCGGGTCGACGTCGCACGCCGCGGCGAGGCGATCCATCTGCGTCTCGTACGCGAAGCAGGCCTGGACCGCGCCGAAGCCGCGCATCGCGCCGCACGGCAGGTGGTTGGTGCGCACGGCCCAGCCGTCGACGACCGCGTTGGGGCAGCGGTAGGGCCCCTGGGCGAGCGTGATCGCGTTGACGAGGACCGCCGACGAGGTGGAGGCGTACGCGCCACCGTCGAACACCATCCGCGACTCGATCTTGACGATCTCGCCCGTGCCCGTGGCGTGGTGGCGCATCCAGATCGTTGCCGGGTGGCGGTGGACATGGCCGAGGAAGCTCTCCGCGCGGCTGTACGCCATCCGCACCGGCCGCGCCAGCCGGAGCGCGAGCAGGCAGGTGTGGACCTGGAGGCTGATGTCCTCGCGTGCGCCGAATGCTCCCCCGACGCCGCCGAGCACCAGCCGCACGGCGTCCTCCGGCAGGCCGAGACAGGCCGCGATCTGGGCGCGATCCTCGTGCAGCCACTGTGTCGCGATGTGCAGCTCGACACCCTTGCCGCCGGGGTCGGGGATCGCCAGAGCAGCTTCGAGGCCGAGGAACGCCTGGTCCTGCATCCCGATCTCGTAGGTGCCCTCGACGACGACCTCGCCCGTGGCGTCGGGGTCGCCGCAGACGATCCGCTGGTGGCGGATGACGTTGCCGTCGGGATGGATCGGCGGGTGGTCGCCGGCGATCGCGGCCTCGGCGTCGGTCAGTGGGTCGAGCACCTCGTACTCGACGGCGAGCGCCTCGATCGCGCGGCGACAGGTCTCGGGGTCATCGGCGGCGACGGCCGCGACCGGCTCGCCGACGTACCGCACGACGTCGCCTGCGAAGACGGGTTGGTCCTGGCTGATCAGGCCGTAGGTCATCTGGCCGGGCACGTCCTCGGCGGTGATCACCGCCTGTACCCCGTCGATCTGCCACGCCGCCGACGGGTCGATCGAGACGATCCGTGCGTACGGGTGGGGCGAGCGCAGCGTGGCGCCCCACAGGCAGCCGTCGGCCGAGATGTCGGACGAGAACTCGAACGAGCCCTGCACCTTGGCGACGCCGTCCGGCCGCGTCGGCGAGGTGCCGAGCGCACCGTGACGGGCGGTGCCGGTGGTTGCCGTCTCCTCGACGATGGTCATGACGCACGCTCCGTGCGGGCAACGGCGACGCGTTGCACGGCGTCGATGATCCGCCCGTATCCGGTGCACCGGCACACGTTGCCCGCGAGTTCCTCGCGGATCTCGGTGTCGGTCGGTGCCGGGGTGCGGTCGAGCAGGTCGTGGACCGCCATGATCAGCCCGGGCGTGCAGAAACCACACTGCACCGCTCCGGCGTCGACGAATGCCTGCTGGACGTCGCTGGGCGTGCCGGGCGCGGCGATCCCCTCGACGGTCACGATCCGCTGCCCCACCGCGCTTGCGGCCATCACGAGACAGCTGCAGACGAGTTCGTCGTCGACGATGACACTGCACGAGCCGCACTCGCCCTGCTCGCACGCGCCCTTCGCCCCGACCAGCCCGAGGCGGTCACGCAGCACGTCGAGCAGGCTTTCGCCGACCCACGAGTCGGTGACGTCGCGGCGTTCGCCGTTGACGTGCAGGCGGTAGATCTCGGCCTCGCTCATGCCGGTGCTCCCGGTGGGCCGGCCGGCGTGGCCGCTCGCTGTGCGAGCCGGCGGGCGAGCACGCCGACCGCGTGGCGGCGGTACTCGGCCGACGAGCGGTGGTCGGTGATCGGCCGGCTCGCGTCGGAGACGAGTGTGCCGAACCGGTCGAGGTCGTCCGCGGCGGCGGACATCGTGTTCCAGTCGACGTGTGATGCGAGGTGAGCTTCGGCGTCGGGGCATCGCAGGATCGTCGGGCCGACCGACCCGAGCGCGACGCGCACCGTCTGCGCCGCCCGGTCGAACACGACACAGGTGCTGGCGATTGCGATCACCATCGCGTTGCGGACGCCGACCTTGGCGTAGCCCTGCCAGCCGTCGACGACCGGCAGCGTCACCTCGGTGATCAGCTCGCCGGGCTCGATCGCCGTGCGCTTCACCCCGACCATGAACTCGGTGACCGGCATCGTCCTCGTGCCGGACCTGGAGGCGAGCGTGACCGTTGCATCGAGCGCGGCGAGCACGGGGAGGCCGTCACCGGCCGGCGAGCAGGTGCCGAGGTTGCCGCCGAGTGTTCCGGCGTTGCGGATCTGCGGCGAGCCGACCGTGCGCGACGCCTCCGCCAGCGCCGGGACGAGGGTGGCGATCGCCGGGTCCATCAGCTCGGTGTAGGTCACGCAGGCGCCGATCGTGAGCGTGCCGGCCGCACGATCGTGGCGCCACGACCGCAGGTCGGGGATCCGGTTGACGGCCACCACCGGGCCCTGCGGCCGTCGGTGCCCGTCGTTGATCTCGACCATCGCGTCGGTTCCGCCGGCGAGCAGCGTGACGTCGTCGCGCTCGGCCAGCATCCTCGTCGCCTCGGCGACCGTCGTCGGAATCAGCACCGGCACCCAGGTGACTGTACAAACCGCTCGGCCGGCCGTCGATCCACGACGTCAAAGTTGTGCCTGGCACAACTTTGTCGGTCAGACGACGACGATGTCGTCGAGGCCGTCCTCGGGGTCGGGGTACTGCGGGTCGATCTCGTCGAGGTGGTGGCGCAGGATCTTGGCGATGCACACGTTGCGCACCCACTTGCGGTCGGCCGGCACGACGTACCAGGGGGCGTCGTCGGTCGACGTCTTCTCGATCGCATCGGTGTAGGCCTCCATGAACGCGGGCCAGAGCGCCCGGTCGTCGAGGTCGCCGGCGCGGAACTTCCACCGCTTGTCCGGCCGCTGCAACCGTTCCTCGAAGCGCTCCTTCTGCTCGTCGCGCGAGACCTGCAGGAACACCTTCACCACGGCGGTGCCCTCGTCGGTGAGCAGTTGCTCGAAGTTGCGGATGTGGTCGTAACGCTTGCGCCACACCTTCGCCGGCACCAGATCCTTCACGCGTACGACGAGCACGTCTTCGTAGTGCGACCGGTTGAAGACCCCGATCCGGCCGTCGGCCGGCGCGTGGTGGTGGATCCGCCAGAGATAGTCGTGCGCCCGTTCCTCCTCGGTCGGCACGCCGAACGGGTTGACGTCGACACCGGCCGGGTTGAGGCCGCTGAAGACACTGCGGATCGTGCTGTCCTTGCCGGCGGCGTCCATCGCCTGGAGCACGAACAGCAGCGAGTTCGAACCGTCGGCGAACAGCCGCTTCTGGAGGTCGACGAGGGCCTCCATCTCGGCTGCGAACACCTCCGCCGCGCCCTCCTTGTCCCAGCCGAACGTCTCGCGCGGGTCGCGCCGGTCGAGATCGGCCGAGCCGTCGACGCGCAGGGCCCGGAGCAGCTCCTTCGTCGAGGGGTCGTCGGGACTCGTGTGTGCAGCCATCCGGGTCACTCTTGCAGATCGTGCTGACTCCACGCCCACGCACCAGTCGGCCGATCCGACTGCCGATCTGTTGCAGTGTGCAGCATTTTTCCGTCCGCGTTGAAGATGACGGTGGCGGCTCGTCTAATGTCCGCATGGACGTGACGACAGTCACGAACATCGACCACGATCAATGGGGGAATCCGAATGACGACACGATCGTCTCGTAGTGCCACGAAGCTCGCGTTGGGCGCGCTCGTCTCCTTCGCGATGGTCGCCGCGGCCTGCGGAGGCAGCGACGACAACGGCGCGTCACCGGGCACGGACGCCCCGACCGTCACCGAGGGCGACGCCCCACCGGCGACCGAGGGCGACGCCGATGCCCCGCCGCCGACCGAGGGCGGTGACACGACGGAGAGCACGATCGCACCCGACCAGGTGATCGACCAGGACGACGTCGTGGACGACGACACGGGTCCGCAGCAGGGTGGCACGCTCCGCTACGGCCTCGAGGCCGACGTGAACGGCATCAACCCGACGAGTTCGTCGCTGTCGTCACCCGGCCTGATGATGGGCAACGCGGTGTTCGACACGCTCAGCGTCTTCACCCCAGAGGGCGTGGCCGTGCCGTACCTCGCGGAGTCGCTCACGCCGAACGACGATTTCACGCAGTGGCAGGTCAAGGTGCGTGAGGGCATCTCCTTCCACGACGGCACCCCGTTGAATTCTGCGGCGCTCCAGGTCAACTTCGAAGCGCAGCGGGCCGACCCACTCGTCGGTCTCGCCGTCAAGCCGTTCTTCCCGGAAGAGGGCGCAACGGAGCTGGTCGACGACCTGACGATCCAGTTCAACCTGCTCGAGCCGAACGTGTACTTCCCCGGCTCGCTCGCCGGCCAGCTGGGCATGGTCGCATCGCCGGACTGGATCGCGGCGGCACTCGACGACCCGAACCTGAACCAGGCGCCGGTCGGCACCGGACCGTTCATGTTCGACAGCCGGTCGCAGGACTCGACCACCAAGTTCGTCCGCAACGACGGTTGGTGGGGCGGCGACGTGTGGCTCGATGCCATCGAGTTCGTCCCGGTGACCGACCCGGACACCCGGACCGACCTGCTGCTCCGGGGCGAGCTCCAGGCGATCCAGACGACGAACCCCGCATCGGTCGGCGACCTCCAGGACGAGGACTCGATCCAGAACATCATCGACGAGACCGGCGAGGAGTCGTTCGCGATGATCAACTCGTCGATTCCGCCGTTCGACGACATCCGGGCCCGCAAGGCGATCACGTTGGCGACACCGCGCGAGAACTACATCAATCTGATCGGCCTCGGCATCGCCCGTGGCGCCGATCAGGGCTTCGTCCCCGAGTCGCAGTACTACAACCCCGATGTGATGCAGGAGGGTGACGACCCCGAGGGTGCGAAGGCACTGGTCGACGAATACTGCGCGGAGAAGGCGGCCGACATCAACACCGTGCTCGGTGAGGCAGCGCCGGCGTGCACCGACGGCAAGATCAACGTCGAGCTGCAGTACTCGGGCCCGGCGGTCGTGCAGACCCGCATCGCGGACATCCTGTCCGAGGGTTGGCAGGAGAGCTTCAACGTCACGATCGACGAACTGCCCCAGGACGAGCACATCCTCCAGACGGCACTCGGCCAGTACAACATCAACACGTGGCGTCAGTTCGGTGCGACCGACCCGGCGCAGGACAACGTGTGGCTGATGTGCCGCAACGTCGGGTTCATCTCACTGAACTGGCCGAAGTTCTGCGACCCCGAGCGCGACGAGCTGTTGCTCACCGCCCAGGCGAGCACCGACCCGGCCGAGCGGGTGGCGTTGTACCAGGAGCTCCAGCAGAAGATCCACGACGACTACCTCTACATCTTCTTCACGCACACGATCTGGGACAACGCGTTCACCGAGAACGTTCGCGGTGTCTGCGACCGGGTGACTCCGGAGGGTCTGCCGACCCAGTGTGCGAGCAACGGCCGGACGTGGTTCAGCTCTGTGTACCTGGTGTGACCACAGAGTTCCCAGTGGACGCTGAGACGTCACCGCGATGAGATATTGGCTGCAACGGCTGGGGGCCGCGCTTGCGCTGCTCCAGGCCGTCAGCATGCTGACGTTCGGCGCGATGAACCTGCTGGGCGACCCGCTGTTCAACATCCTCGGGCCGGCCGCCAGCGACACGTCCACCGAGGAAGGGCGGCAGATCATCGCGGACGCCGAGGCCGAGTACAACCTCGACGAGCCGCTCCCCGTGCGGTACGTCAAGTGGGGTTCCGCGTTCGTCACCGGTGACTTCGGTGTGCAGTTCAGCGTCGACGGTCAGCCGCCGGTGGCCGACCTGATCAAGGAACGACTCCCGCGCACCCTGATGCTGTTGATCATGGCGCAGTTGATCGCCGTGACGCTGGCGATCCCGTGGGCACTGTGGTCGGCCTCTCGAGCGGACAGCGTCGTCGACAAGGTGTCGACGGTGACGACGTTCATGTTCATCGCGCTGCCGAACTTCGCCCTCGCGGTGCTGATCAAGTACGTGCTGTCGATCAAGTTCGAGATCTTCCCGCTGATCTTCAACGCGGCCGACCCGTTCTGGACACGCGTCTGGCAGATGATCATGCCCGCGCT
>JABDKP010000125.1 GCA_013002175.1 Ilumatobacter sp. | reverse complement strand
CCTGGTGACAATGTCGAGATGACGGTCGAGTTGGGCAAGCCGATCGCGATGGATGAGGGTCTGCGGTTCGCGATCCGCGAGGGCGGTCGTACCGTCGGCGCCGGCCGCGTCACCAAGATCCTCAAGTGACCCGGACGCAGTAGGAAACGAGACCCCCATGGCCCAGAGCATCCGAATCCGCCTGAAGGCGTTCGACCACGAGATCATCGACCAGTCGACGAAGAAGATCGTCGAGACGGTCACCCGCACCGATGCCACCGTGCGCGGTCCGATCCCCCTGCCGACCGACAAGCACCGGTACACCGTTATCCGTGGCCCACACGTCGACAAGGACTCTCGCGAGCACTTCGAGATGCGCGTCCACAAGCGGCTGATCGACATCGTCGGCCCCAACGCGAAGACGATCGACAGCCTGCAGCGCATCGAGCTGCCGGCCGGCGTCGACATCGAGATCAAGATCCAGAACGGCTGACCCCGCCTCGGGGTGAACGCTCGGGCGGGCCACGCGGCCCGCCCGATGCGCGTTCCGGGACGCGACGCCGCTCGCCGCCCGCGGGTCCGTATCGTGGTGCGATGCGTACAACGATGGCGATCGTCGGCGGGCTCTGCTGGCTCGTCGCCGGCTGCGGCTCGTCCGAACCGGCGTCGGACACCGTCCTCACACCGGTCGTCGAAACCGGCACGATCAACTACGCCGAGGGGGCATTCGTCCGCAACGACAGCAGCAGCACGGCCGGCAGCGACGGTGCCGCACCGACCGCCACCGATGCGGCCGAAACCGGCACCACCGCTCCTGCCGCCGCGTCAACGACCGAGGCATCCGCGACAACTGTCGAAGGCGATACCACCGTCAGCTCCACCACGGCGGGTTCCGCGACGACGACCAGTGGCTCGGTCAGCCCGCTCGGTGTCGACGAGGGCATCGTCACGATTGGCACGGTGACCTACCCGTTCGCCGCCCAGACCTGCGACGTGGACTCGCTCGGCTTCTTCGTCTTCGGCAACGGCACCTCCAGTGGTGGCGACCAGTTCGAGGTCGACATCAGCGGCGAGACGGTCGACCTGGACGGCGACGGAACGAGCGACGTCAACTTCGACATCTTCGTCGTCGCGACCCCCGCCGTCGGCGAGGACGCGTCCGGGTACCCGGAGTTCTACGCCTCCAAGGTGCAGACGAGTGACTTCTCCGAAGGGGACGACCTCGTGCTGAACGTCGCCGGCACGACGGTCAGCGGATCCGGCCCGATCGAGGACTTCAACGGGATCGTGATCAGTACGGGCGAGACGCTGCCGATGACGTTCGAGGCCCGCTGCGCGTGACATCTGCGAGATGTGAACCTGCGGTGAAACCGTGCGCCGCCACCCGGCACGGTCGTCGAGGGCGATAGACAGGACCGATGGCATTCGATCTGCCGCCACCAGCGCCCGGATCCTCGCCGCTCCCACCCGCCCCGCCGGTGTCGCGCCGCGTCCGGCCGTCGGTGATGTTGGTCATCGTCGTCGGCGCAGTTGCCTGGATCGCCGGTCTGACCGGTGCGATCTTCGGCGGCCAGCTCTCCGACTGGCTGGATCGACCGCCGACCCGCGGTTCGGACGAACCATTGCGCGTCGGCGAGGCGCGTGATGCCGGCGCGGCACGCCTCGACGTGGCGGCCGTCGCCGACTACGTCGCGCCGACGGTCGTCACGATCAGCGCCGACGTCAGCGGGGGTACCTCGTTGGGCACGGGGCTGATCATCTCGTCCAAGGGTGAGATCCTGACCAATGCCCACGTCATCGAGAACGCGTCCGAGATCCGGGTCAGGCTCGCCGGCGAGAGCGAACCGCGGCGGGTCAACCTGATCGCGGCCGATCGGGGCAACGACCTCGCCCTGTTGCGGATGAGCGGCGACGGCTACGAGTCGGCGATCTTCGCCGATCCCGAGAGCGTGCGGATCGGCGACGAGGTGATTGCGATCGGGTTCGCACTCGGCCTCGACGGTGAGCCATCGGTGACCCTCGGCATCGTGTCCGCACTCGACCGGACGATCGGGCAGGGCAACGTCTACCTCGACGGGCTGATCCAGACCGACGCCGCGATCTCGTCGGGCAACTCCGGCGGGCCGCTCGTCAACGCGGCCGGTGAGGTCGTCGGCATCAACACCGCCGTCGCACGCGACACGCTGACCACGTCGGCGACCAACGTCAGTTTCGCGATTTCCACGACCGAGGCGCTGCCGATCATCGAAGCGCTGCGCGCGCAGGCCGACGGCGTCGAGCGCGAGGAAGCGTATTTCGGCGTCGGTCTGGCCGACCGCACGGACGGCGGGCAGGGAGTGGTCGTGAGCTCTGTCGAGGAGGACACCCCGGCCGCGAACGCCGGCGTCGTCGCGGGCGACCTGATCGTGGCCGTCGACGGTGCCGCAACCGACGGGTCCGCCGGTCTGATCGCGGCGATCCGCGATCACAATGCGGGCGACCCGGTCACGATCACGATCGTGCGCGAGGGTGACCCGATCGACATGACCGTCACATTGACGAGCCGCCCCGGTCAATGAACGCTCCCCGGTGATCGATCCGTCCGACCCCCCTCGCTCGACCGCGCTTCCGGCCGGGCTGGCGATCGCGCTCGTCGCAGGCACCTCCGCCGCGGTGCTGGTGCTGGAGATCCTCGCCGGCCGCCTCCTCGCCCCGTACGTCGGGGTCAGCCTCGACACGTACACCGGCATCATCGGCACGATCCTCGCCGGCATCGCGGTGGGCGCCTGGATCGGTGGCGCACTCGCCGACCGCATCGATCCGCGACGGTTGCTGCCGGTGCTGTTGATGCTGGGCGGCGCGCTGGCCGTCGCGACGATCCCGATCGTCCGGCTGGTCGGTGGGTCGAGCGGCTCAGACGGTGGCCTGCGGATCATCGTCCTCGCGGCGGCCGGGTTCCTGCCGTCGGCGACCGTGCTCAGCGCGGTCCCCCCGGCGGTGATCAAGTTGCAGCTGCGCGACCTGGACGTCACCGGTTCCACGGTCGGCCGACTGTCGGCGTGGAGCACGGGCGGCGCGATCGTCGGCACGTTCGGTACGGGGTTCGTCCTCGTTGCCACGGCCGCGGTGACCACCCTGATCGTCAGTGTGGGCATCGTCCTGTTCGTCGCCGGTCTGGCGATGTGGTCGGCCGGGCTGAAGACCGCCCGCACCGACGTCAACTCGGTGCTGAACGTGACCGCGCTGATGGCGATGGCGTTCGCCGGTCTCGCGGCGGTCGGCGCCCCGTGCGACACCCACACCGCCTACTACTGCCTGTCGGTCCGGGTCGACGAGACCCGACCGAGCGGGAGGGTGCTGGTGCTCGACGACCTGCGACACAGCTACGTCGATCTCGACGATCCGACCCATCTCGAGTTCTGGTACGTGCGGCGGCTCGTCGACGCGATCGAAACCGCCCCCGCCGCCGACGACATCATCTACCTCGGTGGCGGCGGGCTGACGATCCCGCGCTACATCCGGGCGACGGCGCCGGCGACGACGCAGACCGTGTTCGAGATCGATGGTGAGCTGATCGAGATCGTCGAGGACCGGATGGGTTTCGAGTCGAGTGCCTCGATCGGGATCGAGATCGGCGATGCCCGACTCGAACTGGGCGACGTCGCCGACGACAGTGCCGACATCGTGATCGGCGACGCCTTCGGCAGCCGATCGGTGCCGTTCCACCTGGCGACCGAGGAGTACGTCCGCGACATCGAGCGGGTCCTGCGACCCGACGGGGTGTACGCGGTCAACGTGATCGACAAGCCGAAGCTGAAGTTCCTGGCGGCCGAGGCGGCGACGCTGGCGCAGGTGTTCGACCAGGTCGTGGTCATCCTCGGGCCCTTCGTCACCGTCGGCGGCGGCGGCAACTCGGTGATCATCGCCAGCGACGGTGCCCTCGACCTCGATGCACTGGGGGAGCGCCGGGTGACGGCGATCGACTTCGGCGAGCTCGTCGACGACCTCGACGCCTTCATCGACGGCGCCCCGGTGCTGACCGACGACTTCGCGCCCGTCGACCAGCTGATCGCCGCCGGCTGAGCCCGGTCCGGCCGCGCGACCGGCCGATCGGCGCGATTTCCCGTTCGTCGCGAGTTGGAAGCCCACCCCGGCCGCCATAGCCTCATATGGCCGTGTTCGAGAGGAAACTCCGACACTCGGCACGTTCAATCGATGTCTGTGTAGGCCCTCCCCGACGATGGGATCGGAACCGCACAGCGAACCAGAGAATCGTGCTCCGTGCGCCTCGTCTGCCGTGTCTCGACCCGGCAGCGTCGGCGAGCGGAGCATTTGCGTGGAGAGCCCGAATCCGCACTGCGTCGGGCTTGGACAACGGAAAGGCTGCCTGATGGCACAACAAGCGATCGTCGGCGAGAAGGTCGGCATGACGCAGACGTGGGTGGACGACAAGGTCGTCCCGGTCACGGTGCTGCGCGTCGAGCCGATGCGCATCGTCCAGATCAAGACGACAGCGACCGACGGCTACAACGCACTGCAGGTCACCTATGGCCAGAAGAACCCGAACAAGCTGACGAAGCCGGCCGCAGGCCACTTCGACAAGGCCGGCGTCGCGCCCGGCAAGCGCCTCGTCGAGCTGCGGCTCGACTCGGTCGACGGGTTCGAGATCGGCCAGGAGGTCACCGTCGAGCAGATCCAGGCGGGCATGAAGGTCGACGTCACCGGCACCAGCCGGGGCAAGGGCTTCGCCGGCACGATGAAACGGCACAACTTCCGTGGCGCGTCCGCCTCGCACGGCGCCCACAAGAACCACCGCAAGCCCGGCGCGATCGGCCAGTGCGCCTTCCCGGCGCGGGTCTTCAAGGGGATGAAGATGGCCGGCCACATGGGCCACGAGCAGGTCACCACGCAGAACCTCGAAGTCGTCCAGTCCGACCCCGAGCGCAACGTGCTGCTGATCAAGGGCTCGGTTCCCGGCCCCGCCGGTGGTGTCGTCATCGTCCGCAACGCCGTGAAATTCGCCGGAAAGGCAGGCTGACCATGGCCGCTTCCAACACCACCCAGCTCACCGTCAAGACCGCGGCCGGCAAGGATGCCGGCAAGGTCGACCTCGACGGCGAGGTCTTCGGCGTCCAGCCGAACGTGCCGCTGATGCACCAGGTCGTCACCGCCCAGTTGGCGGCGCGCCGTGCCGGAACGCAGAGCACCAAGACCCGCGCCGACGTGTCCGGCGGCGGCCGTAAGCCGTTCCGTCAGAAGGGCACCGGCAACGCCCGCCAGGGCTCGACCCGGGCGCCGCACTTCACCGGCGGCGGCGTCGCGCTCGGCCCGAAGCCGCGGTCCTACGCCCAGAAGACCCCGAAGAAGATGATCAAGGCGGCACTGCGGTCGGCACTGTCCGACCGGGCGTCCGACGGCAAGATCATCGTCGTCGACAGCTATGGCATCGACACGCCGAAGACCAAGGACGCGAAGGCACTGCTGTCGGCGCTCGGTGTCGACGGCACGGTGCTCGTCGTCGTCGGTCGCGACGACGCCGCAGCCGCACTGAGCTTCCGCAACCTGCCCCACGTCCACGTGATCGGCCCGGGCGAACTCAACACGTACGACGTGTTGTGCAACGACTGGCTCGTGTTCAGCAAGGACGTACTGCCCGAATCCCAGGCGGCGTCGGCTGCCGTGGCCGAGACGGAGGAGGCTTCCTGATGAAGGATCCCCGCGACATCATCATCGCCCCGATCGTGTCGGAGAAGAGCTACGAGCTCATCGAATCCGGCGTGTACACGTTCGAGGTCCACAAGTCGGCCTCGAAGCCCGAGATCCGCGACGCGGTCGAGAAGATCTGGGGCGTCGAGGTGCTGAAGGTCAACACGCTGAACCGCCAGGGCAAGCGCAAGCGCACCCGCGGGACCAACCGAGTCGGCCAGACGCCCGGCCAGAAGCGGGCCATCGTCACACTGGCAGCGGGCGAGATCCCGCTGTTCGAGAACTGAGCCAGGCAAGGAATCACTGATCATGGCAATTCGTTCACGCAAGCCCACCAGTCCCGGCCGTCGCTTCCAGACGAGTTCGGACTTCAAGGACGTCACCAAGACGACGCCGGAGAAGTCGCTGCTCGCCAAGAAGACGCGCACCGGTGGCCGCAACAGCTACGGCCGCAAGACCGCCCGCCATCGCGGCGGCGGCCACAAGCAGCAGTACCGCGTCATCGACTTCAAGCGCATCAAGGACGGCGTGACCGCCAAGGTCGCCGCCATCGAGTACGACCCCAACCGCACCTGCCGCATCGCCCTGTTGCACTACGCCGACGGCGAGAAGGCCTACATCCTGGCGCCACGTGGGCTCAACGTCGGCGACCAGGTCGTCAGCGGTCAGGGCTCCGACATCAAGCCCGGTAACGCGATGCCGTTGCGGTACATCCCGGTCGGCACCACCGTGCACAACGTCGAGCTGCGGCCCGGTCAGGGCGGCAAGATCGGTCGGTCCGCCGGCATCGCCGTGCAGCTCGTCGCCAAGGAAGGCGATCACGCGACGCTGCGTATGCCGTCGACCGAGATGCGCCGTGTCCTGATCGATTGCCGTGCCACCGTCGGCGAGGTCGGCAACGCCGAGCACGAACTCGTCAAGATCGGCAAGGCCGGCCGCAACCGCTGGAAGGGCGTCAAGCCGCAGACCCGTGGTGTGGCGATGAACCCGGTCGACCACCCCCTCGGTGGTGGCGAAGGCCGCACCTCGGGCGGCCGTCCCGCCGTCTCGCCGTGGGGCAAGCCCGAGAGCCGCACCCGCAACAAGAAGAAGCCCAGCCAGGACCTGATCATCCGCCGTCGTCGTTCCGGACGGGGCCGTCGCTAGTCGCGGCAGCCAGAAAGAGAATTGGTATCCACGC
Source organism: Ilumatobacter sp. (assembly GCA_013002175.1). Classification (GTDB taxonomy): domain Bacteria; phylum Actinomycetota; class Acidimicrobiia; order Acidimicrobiales; family Ilumatobacteraceae; genus Ilumatobacter_A. The sequence goes on along the minus strand of JABDKP010000125.1, from coordinate 11,088 downwards.
CATGACACGCAGTCTGAAAAAGGGCCCGTTCGTCGACGAGCATCTGCTCAAGAAGATCGACGCCCAGAACGAGGCCGGCGAACGCAAGGTGATCAAGACCTGGTCGCGCCGTTCGACGATCATCCCCGACATGGTCGGCCACACGCTGGCGGTCCACGACGGCCGCAAGCACGTCCCGGTCTATGTGACCGAGTCGATGGTCGGCCACAAGCTCGGTGAGTTCAGCCCGACCCGGACGTTCAAGTTCCACGCCGGACAAGAGCGCGGAGCACGCCGATGACCGGCCCGAAGCTCAACGAGAAGTCGACCGTCGCCGGCGTTCGCTCGGGCACGAAGGCCCAGGCGAAGTACGTCCGCACGTCGGCCAACAAGGTGCGCGCGGTGCTCGACCTCATCCGCGGTCTCGACGTGCGTTCCGCCGACCAGGTACTGCAACTGACCGAACGTCACACGGCGATCCCGGTGCGCAAGGTGCTCGCCTCGGCGGTGGCCAACGCGGTCAACAACGACATGCAGGAAGCCGACGAGCTCTACATCGTGGCGTGCTTCGCCGACGAGGGCCCGACGTTGCGCCGCTTCAAGCCCCGGGCCCGCGGCCGGGCGACGCGGATCAACAAGCGCACCTGCCACATCACCGTGATCGTCGCTCGGATGAGCGACGACCGGCTCGCCATCCTCCAGGCCCGCGCCGAGCGCGTCGGGTCCGGCGGCGGACGGCCGACGTCCACCACCAGCCGACGCGACCGCGTGTCACGCAGCCGCAAGAAGGCCGCTGACGCCACCGCCGACGTCGACACCTCCGACAGCACCGCCGAGTCCACGGACACCGAGGCGCCCGAGGAGCAGGCGTCCGCGCCGCAGGCCGGCGAATGGGCCGGCTCGGTCGGGCCGACCGAGGACGGCGAGGCGCCGGAGGGCTACGAGATCAAGGGCAACGCCGGCTCGATGCTGTACCACGAGCCCGGCACCCGCTACTACAAGGCCACCAAGGCCGAAGTCTGGTTCGACTCCGCGGAGTCGGCCGAGGCAGCCGGCTTCAGCAAGCCCGGCGCCAAGAAGGCCGACGAGGCCGAGACGACAACCGATGCCACCGACTCGGCCGACGCCGGCGAGGAAAGCGCCAGCGACGAGCCGGACTCCGACGAGGAGAACCAACGGGCCGACGAGGAGGAGAACGAATAATGGGTCAGAAAATCAACCCGTACGGCTTCAGGCTGGGCGTCACCACCGACTGGAAGTCGCGGTGGTTCAGCGAGCGCGAGTACAAGCAGTACCTCACCGAGGACTGGACGATCCGCGAAAAGATCATGACGCTGCTGGAGTCGGCAGCGATCAGCCGGATCGAGATCGAGCGCACCCGTGACAAGCTCCGCGTCGACGTGCACACCGCGCGGCCGGGCATCGTCATCGGCCGGCGCGGCGCACAGGCCGACGAGCTCCGCCAGATGATCACCAAGATCACCGGCAACGCCAAGATCCAGCTGAACATCGTCGAGATCAAGAACCCCGAACTCGACGCGGCCCTGATCGCCCAGGGCGTCGCAGATCAGCTCGTCAACCGCATTGCGTTCCGCCGGGCGATGAAGCGCGCCGTGCAGAACGCCGAGCGCGCCGGCGCACTCGGTATCAAGGTGCAGTGTTCGGGCCGCCTCGGTGGCGCCGAGATGAGCCGTACCGAGTGGTACCGCGAAGGCCGGGTGCCGCTCCATACGCTGCGCGCCGACATCGACTACGGCATGCGCGAGGCCAAGACCACCTCGGGGCGCGTCGGCGTCAAGGTGTGGATCTACAAGGGCGACATCCTGCCCTACAAGAAGGTCAACGACGACAAGATCGCCCGCGAAGCCGCGATGGCCGTCGGTGAGACGTCCGGCCAGTCCGCCGTGCCGCGCAAGGTCGTGTCGTCGGCGGGCCCGCGGGCGACGCCCGCCGCCACGCCCGAGCCCGAGACGCAACCGCTCGTGCGCGAGGCCGATCCCGAGCTGGAGAAGCTGCTCGACGAAGAAGAAGCAATCGCCAAGCGCACCGCGCAGGGCGAGTCCCACGAGACGCCGCGGCTGCGCGGCTCGGACTGAAAGGGGAGCGAATCATGTTGATGCCCCGCAAGGTCGCGCACCGCAAGCACCAACGAGGCCGCACCAAGGGTCTGACCAAGGGTGGTTCCGGCCTCAACTTCGGCGAGTACGGCATCCAGGCCCTCGAGCCCGGGTGGATCACCGCCCGCCAGATCGAGGCGGCCCGTATCGCCATGACCCGCTCGATCAAGCGCGGTGGCAAGGTCTGGATCAACATCTTCCCGGACAAGCCGGTCACGAAGAAGCCGGCCGAGACCCGGATGGGTTCGGGCAAGGGCAACCCCGAGTTCTGGGTCGCCGTCGTGAAGCCCGGTCGCACGATGTTCGAGCTGTCGTTCCCCGACGAGGAGCAGGCGCGCGCCGCCCTCAACAAGGCGATCCAGAAGCTGCCGATCAAGGCGAAGATCATCACCCGTGAGGAGCCGATCTGATGGCTGGCAAGAAGAACGACCTGGCTGAACTCAGCCTGGGCGAACTCGTCGAAGAGCTGACGGCGACGAAGCACGAAGCGCTCAACCTGCGCTTCCGCAACGCCACCGGTCAGCTGGAGAACACTGCCGAGATCGGCAAGGTTCGTCGGCAGATCGCCCGTATCAACACCCTCATCCGCACGAAGGAAATCGAAGCGGCCGAGGCCGGACAGTGACGGTGAACGAGATGTCAGAAGAAACCACAACGAACGCGTCCCCGGACACGGCAGCAACCGACAGCGAGCGCACCGTGCGCAAGGTGCGCGACGGCACGGTCGTGTCCAACAAGATGGACAAGACCGCGGTCGTGGCCGTCGTGAGTCGCGTCAAGCATGCGAAGTACAACAAGATGGTGTTGCAGACCAAGAAGCTGTACGCCCACGACGAGACCAACGACGCCAACATCGGCGACAAGGTGCGCGTGATGGAGACCCGGGCGCTCAGCAAGAACAAGCGCTGGCGGCTCACCGAGATCCTGGAGCGAGCGAAATGATCCAGCAGGAGTCGCGACTGCGAGTCGCGGACAACAGCGGGGCCAAGGAAGTGCTCTGTATCAAGGTGCTCGGCGGCACCCGCCGTCGCTACGCCTCGATCGGCGACGTGTTCGTCGCGACCGTCAAGGACGCGATGCCCGGTGCCGGCGTGAAGAAGGGCGAAGTCGTCAAGTGCGTCGTCGTGCGCACGAAGAAGGAGAAGCGTCGTCCCGACGGCAGCTACATCCGCTTCGACGAGAACGCTGCAGTTCTGATCAAGGACGACATGACCCCGCGGGGGACGCGCATCTTCGGCCCGGTCGGCCGTGAACTGCGTGACCGCAAATTCATGCGCATCGTCTCGCTCGCACCGGAGGTGTTGTGATGAAGCTCAGAAAGGGTGACACCGTCGAGGTGATCACCGGCAAGGACAAGGGCAAGCAGGGCGAGATCGACCACGTCTACCCGAAGACCAACCAGATCATCGTGCACGGCGTCAACACGGCGTCGAAGCACTCCCGCCCCTCCCGTGCCAACGAGCAGGGCGGCATCATCGACAAGGACATGCCGTTCGACGCGAGCAACGTGATGCTCGTCCACAACGGCAAGAAGGTCCGCGTCGGATACAAGGTCAACGACGACGGCACCAAGGTGCGCGTCGCGCGGCCAGGTGGAGAAGAGATCAAATGAGCGACACCGCAACCATCCCGCGCCTGAAGGCGCGCTATTCCGACGAGATCAAGGCCAAGCTCCAGACCGATCTCGGCATCTCCAACGTGATGGAAGTGCCGCGGCTCGAGAAGATCGTCATCAACATGGGCGTCGGCCGCGCCGCCGGCCAGCCGTCGCTGATCGAATCCGCGGTCGCCGACCTGACGGTGATCTCCGGGCAGAAGCCGATCATCACCAAGGCGAAGAAGTCGATCGCCAACTTCAAGCTGCGCGAAGGCCAGGCGATCGGCACGAAGGTCACGCTGCGCGGCGACCGGATGTGGGAGTTCCTCGACCGCCTGATCTCGGTGGCGATTCCCCGTATCCGTGACTTCCGCGGCCTGCCCGCCAACTCGTGGGACGGCAACGGCAACTACACGTTCGGTCTCAACGAGCAGACGATGTTCGCCGAGATCGACCCCGACAAGGCCGACCAGCCGCGGGGCATGGACATCACGATCGTCACCACCGCCTTCACCGACGAGGCCGGCACGGCGTTGCTCGAGGCGTACGGCTTCCCCTTCAAGAAGGGCGCCGAGGCCGACAACGAGCCGCGCAAGAAGAAGCGCACGGGCCCGCAGTACGGCGGGAAGAGGAAGAAGTAGGCCATGGCCAAGAAAGCACTGATCAACAAGGCGAACGCCAAGCCGAAGTTCAAGGTCCGGGCCTACACCCGCTGCAAGCGCTGCGGCCGGGCCCGTTCCGTCTATCGCAAGTTCGGCCTCTGCCGGGTGTGTCTGCGCGAGCTGGCCCACGCCGGCGAGATCCCCGGCCTCACGAAGTCGAGCTGGTGAGGAGACCAACCGATGCTGACTGATCCAATCGCAGACATGCTCACCCGGGTTCGCAACGCGAACACCGCCAAGCACGACGAGGTTCCGATGCCGTCGTCGAAGCAGAAGGTGGCACTCGCCGAGGTCCTCAAGAACGAGGGCTACATCGCCGACTACTCGACGTCGCCGTCACCGCGCGGTGTCGGCGAGGTGCTGACCATCGCGATGAAGTACAGCGACGACCGTGATCGCACGATCATGGGGCTGCGTCGCATCTCGACTCCCGGGCTGCGCGTGTACCGCGACGCCAAGGCCGTGCCGCGCGTGCTCGGTGGCCTCGGAGTCGCCGTCCTGTCCACCAGCCAGGGGCTGATGACCGACCGCGAGGCGCGCAAGCGCAACGTCGGCGGCGAAGTCCTCTGTTACGTCTGGTAAGGAGCCGCCATGTCCCGAATCGGCAACTCACCCATCACCGTCCCGGCCGGCGTCGACGTCAGCGTCGACGGCCAGCACATCTCGGTCAAGGGCCCCAAGGGCACCCTCGAGCGCGACATCCCCGCTGTGATCACGATCAGCAAGGATGGCGACACGCTGGTCTGTGCCCGTCCCAACGACGAGAACAAGTCCAAGGCGCTGCACGGGTTGACCCGCAGCCTCGTCAACAACATGGTGATCGGCGTGACCGAAGGCTTCAAGAAGGAGCTGCAGATCGTCGGCGTCGGCTATCGCGCCGAGGCGCAGGGCCCCAACGCCCTCCGACTGAACCTGGGCTTCAGCCACACCGTCGACGTGAAGGCCCCCGAGGGTGTCTCGTTCGAGGTCCCGGCCCAGACCCAGGTGATCATCAGCGGCATCGACAAAGAAGTCGTCGGCCAGGTCGCCGCCAACATCCGCAGCATCCGCAAGCCCGAGCCGTACAAGGGCAAGGGCGTGCGCTACCTCGGTGAGCGCGTCGTGCGCAAGGCCGGCAAGGCCGGAAAGAAGTAGTCATGACCAAGATCGCTCAAGCACGCCGCACCGGACGGATCCGCCGTCACCGTCGCGTCCGCAAGAAGATCCACGGCACGGCGACGCGTCCGCGTCTCGCCGTGTTCCGCTCGAACAAGCATCTGTCGGTGCAGGTCATCGACGACGATGCCGGCACGACGGTTGCGGCGGCGTCGACCACCGAGACCGATCTGCGGTCGGCAGGCAACGGCGGCAGCGTCGAGGCCGCCACCCGCGTCGGCACGCTGGTCGCCGAGCGGGCCAAGGCCGCCGGTGTCGACAAGGTCGTGTTCGACCGCGGCGGATTCGCCTACCACGGTCGCATCGCGGCCGTTGCATCCGCCGCTCGTGAAGCTGGACTGGAGTTCTGATGTCGTTCGGAAACAACCCTCGTGACAACCGCGACAACCGCCGTGACAACGACGACGGTCTGCGCGAGTCCCGGGTCATCACGATCAACCGCGTCGCCAAGGTCGTCAAGGGCGGCCGCCGGTTCTCGTTCACCGCGCTCGTGGTGATCGGCGACGGCAACGGCAAGGTCGGTCTCGGCTACGGCAAGGCCAAGGAAGTGCCGCTCGCCATCCAGAAGGGCACCGAGGAAGCCAAGCGCAATCTCTTCGAGGTCCCGATGGCCGGCAGCACCATCATCCACCCCGTGATCGGCCAGACCGGTGGCGGCCGGGTGATGCTCAAGCCCGCAGCGCCCGGTACGGGCGTGATCGCCGGCGGCGCAGCGCGCGTCATCCTGGAAGAGGCCGGCGTCCACGACGTGCTCTCCAAGTCGCTCGGCTCCGCCAACCACATCAACGTCGCGCGGGCCACGATCCACGGTCTGAAGTCGCTCCAGCGTCCTGACGACATCGCCAAGCGGCGCGGGTTGGCGCCCGAGGAGTTCGTGCCGAAGGGCCTGCTCAACGCGTACAACGAGCGCAACAAGAAGCCCGCCGCCGAGCCGGCTGCGGCAGCCACGGGGAGCAGCGAATGAGCGAGATCACCGTCACCCAGGTGCGGTCCGCGATCGGCACCAAGCCCAAGCACCGCGGCACGCTGCGCGCACTCGGCCTCGGCAAGATCGGCAACACCAACACGCTGCCCGATCGGCCCGAGATCCGCGGCATGATCGCCCGCGTCCCGCACCTCATCGAAGTCGGCACCACCGAGCCCCAGGGCTCGACCAAGGCGAACCAGCAGGGTCAGGCCGCCGAATCGGTCGAGATCGACGACACCGAAGCAGAAAGCAACTGACGATGAAGGTTCATGACCTCGCACCGGCCCCCGGGTCGAAGAAGAGCGCCAAGCGCGTCGGGCGCGGGACCGGCGGCAAGGGCGGCAAGACGGCCGGCCGCGGCATGAAGGGCCAGCGCGCCCGGAACACGGTGGCACGCGGCTTCGAGGGCGGTCAGACGCCGCTCAAACAGCGCGTGCCCAAGCTGCGCGGCTTCAACAACCCGTTCCGCGTCGAGTACCAGGCGATCAACGTCCATGCCCTCGGCGACCTCGCCGACAAGCTCGGGCGGGCCGACATCTCCTTCGACGACCTGGTCGCCAACGGCCTCGTCCGAAAGGGTGAGTTCGCCAAGATCCTCGCCCGCGGCGAGATCAGCACCAAGGTCGACGTCCACGCACACGCCGCGTCGGCAGCCGCCAAGGACGCCATCGAGGCGGCCGGTGGCAGCGTCACGCTGATCACCCTGCCGTTCAAGGAAGAGGGCAAAGCCGGCCGTCCTGCGGTGCAGGGCAACCAGTTCGCGAACCGCTGATCGGTCACCGTCGCCACCGGGCGGCGGGTGATCGTCATCGCTCGCTGGTACGGTCGACGAGCCGTCGGTCGGCGGGTCGTGCTCCACGCACTCCGCATCATCATCACTCCAACGCACAGCCAACAACGGGGAGCCGTTTCCATTGATTTCGAATCTGGCGAACATCTTCAAGATCTCGGATCTGCGCAACAAGGTGCTGTTCGTGATCGCGATGGTGCTCGTGTACCGCCTCGGCGTCGCCATCCGGGTCCCGGGCGTCGACGGGATCGCCATCGAACAGCTCCGCGCCACGGCTGATCAGCAGGGTGCGCTCGGCTTCCTCAACCTGTTCTCGGGCGGGGCGTTCGAGAGCTTCTCGATCTTCGCGCTCGGCATCATGCCGTACATCACGGCGAGCATCATCATGCAGGTGCTCGGTGTCGTCATCCCCAAGCTCGAAGAGCTGCAGCAGGAGGGCGCGGTCGGTCAGCGCAAGATCACCCAGTACACGCGTTACGTCACGATCGGTCTCGCCACGCTGCAGTCGACGGGCCTCGTGTTCATCTTCGGCACCGGGCGGGGCACGGCGTTCTTCTCTGCGGCCAGCGCCGCGCCGACCGTGCCACTGCTGCCCGACGGCGTGTGGCCGCGCGGGTACCTGATCATCCCCACACTCGTCGCCGGGACGGCAGTGCTGATGTGGCTCGGCGAGCTGATCTCGCAGCGCGGCATCGGCAACGGCATGTCGATGGTGATCTTCGCCTCGGTCGTCGCTTCCCTGCCCGGCGGGTTCTTCGGGATCATCCAGCTCAACAAGTGGTTCTGGTTCGTGGCGATGGTGCTGCTGACGATCGCGATCATCATCTCCGTCGTCTTCGTCGAACTCGGTCAGCGCAGAATCCCCGTGCAGTTCGCGAAACGCGTGGTCGGCCGGCGGATGATGGGCGGCCAGAACACCTACATCCCGCTGAAGGTCAACCAGTCCGGCGTGATCCCGATCATCTTCGCCAGCTCGATCCTGCTGCTGCCGGTGATCATGTCGAACGTGCTCGGCTCGGGCGAGGGGTGGCGTGGCGACGTCGCCCGCTTCGTCGACGAGTACATCGTCAACCCGCAGAACCTGGTGTACATCACGATCCTCGCGCTGATGATCATCGCGTTCGCCTACTTCTACAACTCGATCGCGTTCGACCCGATCCGCCAGGCCGACCAGCTCCGCAAGCAGGGTGGCTTCATCCCCGGCGTGCGGCCCGGTCCGCAGACCGAGCGCTACCTCGGCAAGGCCGTCAACCGGATCACCCTGCCCGGCGCCGTGTTCGTCGCGGTGATCGCCGTGCTGCCGTACCTGCTGCTGATCGCGGCCGACGTCAACACCTTCGGGTTCGCCGGGACGAGCGTCCTGATCTCGGTCGGTGTCGCACTCGAGTTGATGCGCCAGATCGACAGTCAGCTCACGCTGCGCAACTACGAAGGCTTCTTGAAGTAGGGCCGACCCGTGATCCCGGGCGCCCGCCTCATCATCCTCGGGCGGCAGGGTGCCGGCAAGGGCACACAGTGCGTGCGCCTCTCCCGGCACTTCGTCGTACCGCACATCTCGACCGGGGACATGCTGCGCGCCGCCGTGCGCGAAAAGACCGAGCTGGGGCTGATGGCCAAGGAGGTCATGGACGCCGGTGGTCTCGTCGGTGACGACATCATGATCGGCATCGTCCGCGAGCGCCTCAACGCCACCGATGCGACGACTCGCGGGTACATCCTCGACGGCTTCCCCCGCACGCTCGAACAGGCGATCTCGCTCGATCAGATCGCGGACGAACAGCACCGTCCGATCGACGTCGTCCTCGACCTCAACGTGCCGCGCGAGATCGTGCTCGAACGGATCTCGGCCCGTCGCGTCTGTCGTGACTGCGGCACCAACTACACCGCCACCGGCAACGACCCCAGCCCGTGGATCTGTGACGTGTGCGGGGGCGATGTGCTGCAGCGCGCCGACGACACCCCCGACTCGGTCAACCGGCGCCTCGACCTGTACGAGGAGCAGACGTTCCCGCTGATCAAGCACTACGGAGATCAGAACCGGCTCGTCGTGATCAACGGCGTCGGCCACCCGGACTCGGTGTTCGACCGGATGGTCAAGGCGGTCGAGGCAAACCGCGTCGGATGAGTGCCCCGCAGCCGGTCGACTACGGATCGCTGCCGAACACCCTGCCTCAACACCTGACGCTCGTCTTCGACGGCCGATGCGGCTTCTGCACCCGCAGCGCGCGCTGGATGCGACGCCTCACGTCGCCCGACCGGGTCGACGTCGTCGCCGGCCAGGACATCGCGGTCGGCGAGCGGTTCGGGCTGGATGCGACACGGGTTGCGAGCGCCGTCTGGGCGGTCGCGCCCGGCGGCGGTGCCGACGTCCTGGTCGGCGGGGCTCGGGCGATTGCACTGGCGCTCGCCGTCGGGCGCCGAGCCCGCTGGCCGTTGATGGCGTGGCGGACGCCGCTGCGGCTGCTCAGGGTGCCGTGGCTGCTCGATCGTGTGTACGCCGCCGTCGCCGCCAACCGCCACCGCCTGCCGGGTGACGAGCCGTGGTGTGCCGCCCACCCCGACCGCTGCGAGCCGGCCGAGCCGTGATGTCGGTGACGCCGACGTCCGGTCGGCTGGACGACCGTGGCACGACGACCCGGGGCCGGTCGACAGCTCGGCTGGGCCACCTGCCCGCGATCGACGGCCTGCGGGCCGTCGCGGTCGGCGCGGTGTTCCTGTTCCACGCCGGTGTGATCAGCGGGGGCTTCATCGGCGTCGACGTCTTCTTCGTCGTCAGCGGCTTCCTGATCACCGCGTTGGCGATCACCGAGATCGAACGCACCGGCCGGCTCGCCCTCGGCGCGTTCTGGGCGCGGCGTGCCCGCCGATTGTTGCCCGCGCTGTTCGCACTCTGCGCAGCGGTCGTCGCCATGTCCGCAGTCGAGGGTGGCGGGGCCGCCCGCCGCGTCGGCGGCGACGTGTTCGGCGCGCTCGCATACGTTGCCAACTGGCTCCAGATCGGTGAGGGACACGACTACTTCGCGGTGTACGAGGCCCCGCCGCTCCTCGAACACACGTGGTCGCTGGCGATCGAGGAGCAGTTCTACCTCGTGTGGCCGCTCGTGCTGGCGGGGATTGCCTGGCGGTTCGGCCGACGCTCGGCGCGAGTCGCGATCGGCATCGTCGCAGCAGTTGTCGCAACCGGTTCCTTCGCGACCACGGTCTGGCTCGCCGGACGCGATGTGCCCCTCAACCGGCTGTACTTCGGCACGGACACGCGTGCGGTCGCGTTGGCCGCGGGTGCGCTCGCAGCATCGGTGCTCGCCCGTGGCGAGCGCACCGGGGAGCGTCGCGTCGGCAGGGTCGAGTCCGCCGGTGCGATCGTCGGACTCGCGCTGTTGGCGGTCGCCGCAGTCGTCGTCGACGGGAGCGAACGGTGGCTCTACGGACCGGGCTTCCTGGCCATCGCCGCGGCGGCGCTGATCGTGGTGACGGCGGCGGCCGGTGACGGTCCGGTCGCGCGGCTGCTGGCGGGCGCCCCGCTCGTCGCGATCGGCAAGGTGTCGTACGGCATCTACCTGTGGCACTGGCCGGTGATCGTCGTCCTCGACCACGATCGGACGGGTCTCAGCGGACCGGCGCTCGGCACGCTGTGGGTCGCCGCGACCGCCGCGCTGACGGTGGCGTCGTGGGTGCTGATCGAACAGCGCAGTGTCCTGCCGACGCTCGCCCACCCGTGGCGGACCGCCGGGTACGTGGCGGCGGCGTTCGCGATCGGGTTCGGCGCGAGCGCCACGGTGTCGGCCGAGCGGGCGGGCCGCGGCGCGGTCGCCGTCCCCGAC
>JABDKP010000101.1 GCA_013002175.1 Ilumatobacter sp. | reverse complement strand
GACCTGTCCGATCTCGTCGATGCGCCCCCCGAGCACGTGAAGACGCCGATCGATCGGCTCGCCGAGGCGTTCCCCGGCTCGGAGATGGTCGAGGAGAAGTACTGACGATGTCCAGTACCTACACCGTGCCCGTGCAGGTGCTGATCGACGAGCTCGGCCGCCTGCCCGGGATCGGGCCCAAGTCTGCCCAGCGGATCGCGTTCCATCTGCTGAAGGTGCCGACCGACGACGCGACGCGCCTGGCGCACGCGATCACCGACGCGAAGGCGCGGGTCCGCTTCTGCGAGCGGTGCTTCAACGTCGCCGAGGACGTGCTGTGCCCGATCTGCCGCGACGACGGTCGTGACTCGCGTGTCGTGTGCGTCGTCGAGGAGTCGCGCGACATCGTCGCCGTCGAGAAGACCGGCGAGTTCCGCGGCCGCTATCACGTACTGCTCGGGGTGATGTCACCGCTCGAGGGGATCGGGCCCGAGCAGCTCAAGATCCGCGAGTTGATCGCCCGGCTGGAACCCGAGGGGATCACCGAGGTGATCCTGTGCATGAATCCGAACACCGAGGGCGAGGTGACCGCGATGTACTTGGCGCGGCTGCTCAAGCCCCTGGGCATCACCGTCACGCGGATCGCGAGCGGGTTGCCGGTCGGCGGCGACCTCGAGTACGCCGACGAGCTGACACTGGGCCGGGCACTGGAGGGCCGTCGACCGGTGGAGTGACGTCCGCGGGCACCGGACGAGCGGTGCGGCGGGACCAGCGGCGGTGTGTTCTGGGGCACTGCCGCCGGACGCCGGTTGCGGGCGGACGGGCCGACGGCCGAGAGGCAGTGCCCCAGACGGTGCCGAGCGGCGGTGAACGCCGTCGGGCGATGGATGATGTTGCGATTACATTACGGAAAAGGGGCAAATCTTGTCAAGAGCTCGCAACATAAGTCAGGGTGTGCGACAGAATCGAGCGGAACGTGACGTGATTATCACGTTCAGTGGTATCGCAACGGGGCATCGACCGCCCCTGGTGGCGAAACTCAGACGGGGTACTCAGACGGTGCGCAGGATCGCCGCGTCGCCCTGGCCGCCGCCGCCGCACAGCGCCGCCACACCGGTGCCGCCGCCGCGCCGCTTCAGTTCGTGCAGCAAGGTCAGCGCGAGCCGGTTGCCGCTCATTCCGATCGGGTGGCCGAGCGCGATCGCTCCGCCGTTGACGTTGACGATCTCGTCGCTGACGCCGAGTTCGGCCGTCGACGCGATCCCGACCGCGGCGAACGCCTCGTTGAGTTCCAGCAGGTCGAGATCGGACACGGCGATGCCGGCGCGCTCGGCTGCGGCCATCACGGCGCGGCTCGGTTGGTGCAACAGCGACGCGTTGTCCGGTCCGGCGACCATGCCGTACGACACGAACTCACCGAGCGGCTCGACGCCGCGGCGCTCGGCGGCCGCCTTCGACATCAGCACCATCGCGCTGGCGCCGTCGGACAGCTGCGACGCGTTGGCGGCGGTGATCGTGCCGTCCTTGTCGAATGCCGGTCGCATCTTCGACAGCGTCTCCACGGTGGTGCCGGGGCGCACGCCCTCGTCGTGCTCGACGAGGATCGGGTCGCCCTTGCGCTGCGGGACCTCGACCGGCACGATCTCCTCGGCGAGCTTGCCGTCCTTGATCGCGTTGGCGGCGCGCTCGTTGGACAACGCGGCGAACTCGTCCTGCTGCTCGCGGGTGATGCTGTCGCCGGTGTACCGGTCGGTGCCGAGCCCCATCAGGCATGCGTCGAACGCGCACCACAACCCGTCGGCGATGATCGCGTCGCGCAGCTCGGTGTTGCCGTAGCGGAACCCGGCGCGGGCGCCGTCGGCGAGATACGGGGCGTTCGTCATCGACTCCATCCCACCGGCGACGACGATGTCGGCCTCACCCGCGGCGATCATCTGGTTGGCGAGGTAGACGGTGTTCAGCCCGGACAGACACACCTTGTTGACGTTGACCGACGGGACGTTCATCGGGATGCCGGCCTTGACCGCCGCCTGGCGGCTGGGCACCTGGCCCTGGCCGGCCATCAGCACCTGGCCCATGATCACGTGCTCGACTTCGTCGGGCGCGACACCCGCACGGTCGAGCGCGGCGGCGATCGCAAACCCGCCCAGATCGGCGGCGCTGAACGACGCGAGCGCGCCGCTCATCTTGCCGATCGGGGTGCGCGCACCGGCGACGATGTAAGAACCTGAGGAAGCAGCCATACCCGAACGCTACCCGCGCGCCCGGCAGCGATGACAAGCGGCGAACGGGCGGGCCTGCGCGGGATGAGGGGACGGACCGTCCGTTTTCACCGCTCCGGTTACCGCTCAGTAACCTCGGCCGCATGAAGCACATCCTCGAAGCGATCCAGGCCGGCGCGAGCGGTGACGCGATCGGCAACCTGGCGATCCCGGACAGCTATCGCGCCGCGTTCGTCCGGCGCGACGACGTCGCGATGTTCGAGGGGATCGACTCGTGGGACAAGGACCCGAGCAAGTCGATCCACGTCGACGACGTCGCCACACCGGAACTGGCTCCCGACGAGGTGTACCTCGCGGTGATGGCGTCGAGCATCAACTTCAACACGGTGTGGACGTCGATCTTCGAGCCGCTGCCGACGTTCGGCTTCCTCGACCGCCTCGCCCGCGAGAGCGAGTGGGCCCAGCGCCACGCGCTGCCGTATCACGTCGTCGGCTCTGACGCGTCCGGGGTCGTGCTGCAGGTCGGCTCGGCGGTGCGCAACTGGAAGCCCGGCGACCGCGTCACGGTGCACTGCAACCACGTCGACGACCAGGACCCGTCGGCCCACGACGACTCGATGATGGCCGCCAACCAGCGGATCTGGGGGTTCGAGACGAACTTCGGCGGGCTCGCCGACCTGTCGATCGTGAAGGCGAACCAGCTGATGCCCAAGCCGACGCACCTCACGTGGGAGGAGAGTGCGGTCAACGCGCTGTGCAACTCGACGTCGTACCGGATGCTCGTCGGTGAGCACGGCGCCCGGATGAAGCAGGGCGACAGCGTGCTGATCTGGGGCGCGACCGGCGGCATCGGCGGCTACGCGGTGCAGTACGTGCTCAACGGCGGCGGCACGCCCATCGGGGTCGTGTCGTCGCCCGAGCGCGCCGAGATCCTGCACCGCCTCGGCTGCGACGCCGTGATCGACCGGCGGGCCGAGGGATACCAGTTCTGGTCCGACGAGCACACCCAGGACGAGTCCGAGTGGCGGCGCTTCGGCAAGAAGATCCGCGAGTTGAACAACGGCGAGGACGTCGACATCGTGTTCGAGCATCCCGGCCGGTCGACGATGGGCGCATCGGTGTTCGCGGCCAAGCGCGGCGGCACGGTCGTCACCTGCGCGGCGACGTCGGGTTACATGGTCGAGTTCGACAACCGCCACTTCTGGATGAAGCTGAAGAAGCTGCTGTCGAGTCACTTCGCGAACTACGCCGAGGCCTACGCGGCCAACAAGCTGATCTACGACGGCAGGATCCAGCCGCTGCTGACCGACACCTACACGCTCGAGCAGGTCGGGGAAGCGGCGCGCGCCGTGCACCACAACGAGGCCGAGGGCAAGCTCGGCGTGCTGTGTCTGGCGCCCGAACCCGGGCTGGGCATCGACGACCCGGACAAGCGCGCCGCGATCGGCGAGGACACGATCACCGCGTTCCGTGCCCGCTGATTCCACCGTGCGAGGCGGTGCGAAAGTGACGATGGCGTGATCGTCGGGAGGTGGCGCGAGCTCGAAGTTCTCGACCAGTTGGTCTGTGCCGAGGGCGTCGGAGTCGTCATCCGTGGCGACGACGGAATCGGCAAGTCGGCCTTGGCTCGCGAGTTCGTCGGTCGTTTGGAGGGCACGTCCGAGGTCAGCCATGTCGTTGCGACCCGGGCGGCGCAGGCGATCCCCTTCGGGGCGTTGGCCCCATTGCTGCCGGAGTTGCCGGACGAACCGGTCAGCGGTCTGCAGTTGCTGAACATCGCGCTGGCGGCGGCGCGCTCCCGTGCCGGGGCACGGCGACTGGTCATGAGCGTCGACGATGTCGGTCTGCTCGATTCGGCGTCGGCAACGATGGTCGAGCACGTCGTTCGAAGCGGCGATGCCGTGCTCGTCGCGACGCAGGCATCGCGGTTTCCGATGCCACCGTGGATCACCGGCCTCGAGCAGATGGGCCTGATGCGGTCCACCGAGCTGGCTCCGCTCGATCGCCCGGCGATCGACGAGTTGGCGTCGGCGGTCATCGGCGGCGCCGTCGATGGTCCGACACTGGACGAGCTGTGGCGGCTGTGCGAGGGGAACCCGCTGATCGCCCACGAGATCATTGCGACTGCGCTGCAATCCGGGAACCTGGTCGAGCGACATGGCGTGTGGCAAATCACCGCACCGTTCACGGCGTCGAACCGACTGGGCGACTTCCTCGATGCCCGGCTGGTCGGCCTGGGCCCCGCCGAGCGGGCCGTCCTCGAAACGGCGGCGGTCGGTGGCGTGTTGTCGCTGGCGTTGCTCGAGTCGGTGGGCGGAATCGAGGCGGTCGAGGCGTTGGAGACGGACCGACTGATCGAGGTGTCCTCCGACCAGCTCCGTGTCGTCGCACGGGTTGCGCGCCCGTTGTTGTCAGACCGCATCGTGCAGTCGATGGCGGTCACCTCTCGCCGACGGATCGCCCGGCAGATCGCGTCGTGGACGACGACGGCGGGGGCGCGGCGGCGGGGAGACGCGTTGCAGGTCACGTCGTGGCAACTCGACGGCGGAGTCGAGGTTCAACCCGATGTTGCCGTCTCGGCCGCCACGCAGGCGCTGAACGATTTCGACCCGCAGCTCGCGAGGCGATTGTGCGAGGCGGCGCTCGGCGCGGGTGCGGGCGTCGAGGCGCAGCTGACGTTGGGCCAGTCACTGCTGGCGCTCGGAGATGTCGAGGCCGCAGACGGCGTGTTGCAGGAGGCGCAACGGCACGCGGGCGACGATCGGAACCGGGCCCGCGCGGCGACAGCACGTTGCGAGGTCCTGGTGATGGGCCGACGAGACATCGAGTCCGCGATCGAGGTGGTGACAGCAGCGGCGAACACGATCAGCGACACCGATTGGCTCGACGAGGTCCATGCCGCCCTGGCACGCCTGGCACTCGCCGTCGGCAGCCCAGATCGGGCGCTGCGCGTCGGCGTAGACATCGCGGCTCGACGAACCGCGTCCCCGCGTGCGGCTGCGGTCGGTCACATGCTGTGCGCTTCCGCGCACGTGATGATGGGCCGCTTCGCAGACGCGGAATCCGAGGCCACGCGCGGGCTGGCCATCAGCGACACCGGCGCCTCGCTCCCACCCGACGCGCGGCACCGCCTGATGCTGGCGTTGATGGAGTCCCTCGCGTATGCCGGGCGGCTGGACGAAGCGACCCGCATCGCCGAAGCCGGGTACCACGAAGCGGAAGGCTCCGGGAACAGGACCGCGCTCGGCGTCTGGCAGGCAGCCCGCGGTTTCGTCGCATCGTGGACGGGCGACATCGCTGCGTCGAGAGATCTGTACGAGCAGAGCATCAGGACGCTCGCGCGTCGTGATCCGCTCGGTCTGCTGTCGCGGATTCGCGCCCGGGCGGCGCTGACCGCGGCGCAGAGCGGCGATCTGGATGCGGTTCAGACCCATCTCGCCGACGTCGATCACGAGTACGTCGAGAACCGGGCACGAACGGAAGTTGCCAGCATGCGGGCATACGCCTGGAGCCTGGCGCTCACGGGTGAGACCGAGGCTGCGGCCCGAGCGACCCTCAAGGCGGCGTTGACCGCGATTGATCATGGTCACACGACGATTGCTGCTGTGGCGCTGCACGACGGAGTCCGATTCGGCCATCCCGACGTCGTCGTGAGAGAGCTCGACGATCTGCTGCCGGGCTTCGACGGTGCCCTCCTACCGATCTGTGCCCGCCAGGCCACCGCGCTCGCCGAACAGGACGGTGTCGTCCTCGACATGGTTGCGTCCGACTTCGATTCGATCGGGGCGAACCTGATCTCCGCCGAAGCTGCGACCCAGGCCGCTGACGTGCATCGACATCACGGCGACGACCGGGCGGCATTCCGGTCACAGAATCGGGCGCAGGCGCTGCTCACTCGGTGCCCCGGCGCGAACACCCCGGCGATCGTGCAACGTCACCGCCTGTTGACCGTCCGCGAGGATCAGATCGCCAGGCTCGCCCCCCACAAGTCCAATCGCGAGATCGCCGCACTGCTTGCGATCTCGGTGCGCACTGTCGAGTCCCACGTCGCCGCCGCGTACCACAAGCTGGGTGTCCGCAGTCGGTCCGAGCTCGCGGCCGTCTTCGACCCGGACACCTGAAGCGGCGTGGGCCCAGCGGGGGCGCCTACGTAGTCGATCAGCGTGAATTCAGTAGGGCACTACCGATGACACGTTCGCGCGGGTTTGCTCTGATGTCGCCACCGGACGGCGGAACGCAACCGTCCACGACGAACCAGGGGCACAGAAATGAAGCAGTCAACACGCAAGGCACCGCACGGAAGACGAATGACGCACTGTCTCCAGCGGCGGATCGGCCTCCTTGCGATCGTCGGGATGCTCTCGACTCTGTTCGTCAGTTCGGGGTTCCAGTCTGGGCCGGTCAGCGCGATCAACGCGGACGGCAACATCGACGCCGTCTTCGGTGCCCAATTCGTCGAGAACCGATCATGTCTGGGCGACGGGTCGGGTGGCTTCGTGTGCAGCGACGTGAGTGTCGACACGAACCTCAGCCGCGGTGCTGCGCTCGGAGATCTCGACGGCGACGGCGACAACGATGCCGTCTTCGCCAACTTCAACGCGACGAACCGGGTGTGTCTGAGCGACGGCGCGGGCGTCTTCACCTGTGCCGACATCAGCCTCGATGGAGGCGACGGGCGCGCTGTCGACCTGGCTGATCTCAATGGCGACGGCAACCTCGACGCAGTCATTGCGAACAACACCCAGCCCAACCTCGCGTGCCTCGGCGACGGCGCAGGCGCGTTCACGGGGTGCAGCGCGGTCAGCGCCGACGCATTCCAAACCTTCGGCGTGGCGCTCGGTGACGTGAACGGCGACAACAACGTCGATGCCGTGTTCGCCAACCTCAACCAGATCAACCGCGTCTGCCTGGGTGATGGCGCGGGTGGCTTCTCCGGCTGCAGTGATGTCAGCGCCGCCACGAATGGTACGGCGAGCGTGGCGGTGGGCGATGTCGACGGCGACAACGATCTCGATGTCGTCTTCGGGAACGGCTCGAGTCAGCTCAATCAGACCTGCCTGAACGATGGCGCAGGGGCGTTCACCTGCAGCAATTCCTCGGCCGATGCGAACGTCTCGTGGGGCACGTCCCTGGCCGATCTGAACGGGGACGGCATGCTCGACGTCGTGTTCGCGAACCACGCTCAGTCGAATCAATCCTGCATCGGCGACAACTCCGGCACCTTCGTCTGCAGCAACATCGCATTTGTCGGCGGCAACAACCGGACGCGCGCTGTCGACGTGGCTGACGTCGACAACGACGGCGACATCGATGCCGTCTTCGGCGAGGAATTGGGAGCAGATCGGGTCTGCCTGAACGATGGCACCGGAGCGTTCAGCTGCAGCGACGTGAGCGCTGATCCGCCGAAGAGCACGTGGTCCGTCGCGCTGAGTGCAGCGCCGTCCGGGCCCACCGGTTGTTTCGTCGATGCGCCTGGCAGCGTTGACGAGGCTGCGACCTTCACCGCGACGGTGCGCTGCGCCGGCGTTGACGACATGTTCGGCTTCGAGTTCGGCACGACGCTCACTGGCGACGGGTCGACCACTGCGACGAGCTACGCGCCAGGCGAGTTCGAGACCGGCTCGACCGGTGCGGTCCTGACCGGCAGCAACTCGCTGGCCACGTTCGCCCAGTCACACACGGGCACCGAGGTCAGCAGTGGGAGCTACACCCTCGGCAGTTACGACGTCGTGGCGGACAGCTACCTGACCGCTGACGGGTCCGTGAGCATCACCCTGGACGACTTCCTGGCCTCTGACAGCAGCGGCGCGGCCTTGGCGGCGCTGGCAGCCTCGCCCGATGCCACGATCACCATCAACAACATCATTCTGACGCTGCTCAGCGGTGACGTCACGCTTGCGAGCGACGGCGCGATGACCAACCTGAGCAACGCGGTGCTGACCCTCGATGGCACCAGCCATCCCGCCGCGAGCGGAGCAGGCTCCAGCGTCGCGGTGACCGTCAACCAGCAAGGCAGCGTGCTGGACATTGCCGTGTCGGCCGACATGGACAGCCACCTTGCGTGCAGTGAGACGACCACCATCGCCGACGGCGTCAACGACGCCGCCACCGCCATCGGCACGCTGACGCTGCTGGCCGGCGACGTGGTCAGTGTCGGCGGTGACGAAGCGATCAACCTGCAAGATGCAGTGGCGATCGGCGCCGTCTTCGGAGGCACGGCCACGGGCGAGGAAGACGTCAACGGCGACGGCAACGTCAACATCTTCGACCTGGTCCACATCGGCCGCAACTACCTCGCCACCAACGCCACCTGCAGCTGAGCGAGTGGCTGGTCGGCGCTCATTCGCCCGACCAGCCACCCGAACTCTCCGACATGGTCTCGATCGAGAAGTCACACGACAAGCGGAGCAGTTGATGCCCACAGCCACAGTCCTCCTACGCCCGACGATCGTCCTCGTCGCGTTCTTCGGGTCATTCGGGCTGGCACAGGCACCGGCACAGGCACAGGCCGGTCCGACCGTCACGGTCGAAGTCGACGCGACCGAGGCGGCGCCGGGCGACACGGTCACGGCATCGGTCTACATCCGCAACGGCACCAACATCGCCGGTGCCGACATCGGCGTCGAGACCAACAGCTGCCTGCGCATTCTCAGCCAGACGCCAGGCGACTACTTGCCCACCGCGAGCGGTGGCTTCGTGGTGTTGAACCAAACGACGGACAACAGCAGCCGGTTCGCCGTCGCGATCATCGATCGGTCTGCACTCGCCAACGCGGACGGGATCTTCTTCGAGGTCGAGATCGAAGTCCTCTGCGACAGCGGCAACGCGCCGATCGCTGTCAGCTTCGCCGAACTGTCCGCCTACGCCGACCCCACCGCAGAACCAGCCGAGCTGATCGCCTACCGGCAAGAAGACGGCACGCTCGGCACCACCAATGCCGACGTGCCCCTCGTCGCCACCGGCGGGCCAGCGGCTCCGGACGCAAACGCGACGACCAGCCCGTCCTCGGTCCCACCGGGTGGCGCCTTCGACGTCCACGTGCAGGGATGCTCTCCCGGCACTGCGGTGACTGGTTCGTTCCAAGGGCGGACCAAGACCGCTACCTGCGCCGCGGCTGCCGGTTTCGCATTGAGGCAGCCGGCCACCGGTCAGGCGCTGCTCGTCGGCTTCGTCGCCCCGTCCACACCCGGCACGTACAACGGCACGGCGACGGGGGCCAACGGGCTCAACGTCGGTTTCCAAATCGTGGTGGTCGCACAGGTCCCGACGACCGTTGCACCGACGGTCCCTCCGACCACCGTCGGGAGCGATGGCGCTCCGGACGGAGCGCTGCCGGCGACGGGCTCGGGTGGCATCAGTACCACCACGTCGGTGGCACTCGGCCTGCTGGTCATCGGCCTCGGTTCCTTCGTGGTCGCTCAGGTCCGCCGACGCCGGCCGACAAGCGCCTGATCCGACCGGACGGGCGACGCGGTAGCGTCACCTGTCGATGCGGATCTCGAGCAGTCACCAGACAACCGGCGCTGTTGATGCCTGAGGGCACATTCCTCCTCCAACCGGCGATCGGCCTTCTCATCCTCTTCGGGTCCGTTGGGCTGGCGGAACAGGCACCGGCACCGGCCGGACCGACCGTCGCCGTCGAGATCGGCGCGACCGAGGCGGTGCCGGGCGAGACGGTCACCGCATCGGTCCACATCCGCAACGGCACCAACATCGCCGGTGCAGACGTCGCCGTCGAGACCGACGATTGTCTGCGCATCGTCAGCCAGACGCCAGGCGACTATCTGCCCACCTCGGGCGGCGGCGGCTTCGTGGTGTTCGACGAAACGACCGACAACAGCAGCCGGCTCGCTGTCGCGATCACCGACCGGTCTGCACTCGCCAATGCGGACGGCATCTTCTTCGAGGTCGAGATGGACGTTCTGTGCGACTACGGCGACCCGCCGATCAGAGTCAGCTTCGCCGAACTGTCCGCCTACGTCGACCCCGCCGCAGACCCCGTGGAGTTGATCGCCTATCGCCAAGAGGAGGGCGCAGACACGACGACCGACGCCGACGTGACGCTCGTCGCCGTCGGCGGGGCACTCGCTCAGGCGGCGCCGGATGGCGACGAGGTGCCGAGACAAACGGCCGGCAATGATCAAGGAGCCGAATCCGAACCCCCGGCAGGAACCCGGGGCAACCTGATGGTCATGGCGGGCGGGGTCGTCGTCGTGGCACTGCTGGTCATCGTCGTCGTATTCAGGCGCCGACGTTCTGCCAGAAGCTAGACCAGCTCGGCGCATCGTCCCCGCGGGCTTTCGTACGTCGTGTCGCGGTCGTATCGCCGTCCCCGCTGGCAGACTCTTGGGGTGAAGAAGCCGGCGGCAGTGCTGTGGGACATGGACGGCACGCTCGTCGACACCGAGCCCTACTGGATCGAGTGCGAGCACAAGCTCGTCGCCGAGTTCGGTGGTACCTGGACCGATGCGGATGCGTCGTCGTTGATCGGCTTCGACCTGACCGACGCCGCGGTGCAACTGCGTGACCGCGGCGGCGTCGACCTCGAACCCGTCGAGATCGTCGAGCGGCTGCTCGACGGCGTCGTCGAACGGGTCCAGCAGCAGCTGCCGTGGCGCCCCGGCGCCGCCGACCTGCTCGCCGCGTGTCGGGCGGAGGCGATCCCGTGCGCGCTCGTCACGATGTCGTGGCGGCGCTTCGCCGACGCGGTGATTGCCACCGCGCCGGCCGATTCGTTTGCCGCGACGATCACCGGCGACGAGGTCAGCCACGGCAAGCCCCATCCCGAGCCGTACCGAGCAGCCGCCCAGGCGCTCGGCGTCGATCCGGCGGACTGCGTCGCGATCGAGGATTCGCGCACCGGGGTCGCCTCGGCGATCGCGGCCGGCTGTGCGACGCTCGGCGTTCCGCATGTCGTCTCCCTCGTCCCTGCTCCCGGTCTCACGATCGTCGACACGCTGTGCGACGTCACCGTCGACGACCTCGGTGCGCTGTTGCGCTGAGCAGACGGTGACGAGATGACCGAAATCGACCGCACCGCCGTCACACCGGTTGCGGGTACGCCGGTCACCGATGCTGTGGGCGACGACTCGTTCCGAGGCCGTCCCGATCAGCGCCGGATCGTGCTCGTCGGCCTCGGGCTGCTGCTCGTCACCGTGCTTGCCGCGGCGGCCGTGCTCGCCAGACGCAACGACGGCCCGCCCCCGCCGAAACCCGACATCCCGGTCGACGCGTGGGCGCCGTACTGGACCCTCGACGACGCACTGCCCGAACTCGACCGGCGGGTCACCGCGATCCGCGACGTGTCGCCGTTCTGGTTCAATGCGGTCGGCGTCGACCGGATCATCACCGACCCGAATGCGGTCGACGAAGGCATCGAGGAGTTCGTCGACAGCATCAGGCGATCGGATGCGCAGCTCGTCCCGTCGATCCTCGACGCGATGCCCGCGGGTGAGATGGCGGCGATCCTCGCCGATCCGGCGCTCCGGGCGCGGCACGTCGAGACGATCCGCGACTTCGCCGCGGGTGGCGACTACGACGGCATCGACATCGACTACGAGCAGTTCGCGTTCGCCGACGGGCGCGACACATGGTGGACGACGCGCCCGCACTGGGTCGCGTTCGTCACCGAACTCGGTGACGCGCTGCACGCCGACGGTCGGACCTTGACGGTCAGTATCCCCCCGATCTACGACGCCCAGCGCAACGCCGACAGCGGCTTCTGGGTGTACGACTACGCCGCGATCGCACCACACGTGGACCGGATCAGGATCATGGCGTACGACTTCTCCGTGTTCGAACCGGGTCCGATCGCCCCGCTCGACTTCGTCGAACGGGCGATCAACGGAGCGCTGGAAGCGACGGGAGACCCGGACAAGCTCGTCCTCGGCGTGCCGGCCTACGGCCGCAACTGGCCGACCGGCGAGAGCGGTGAGTGCCCGGTGAGCGAGCTGCAGGGCCGCACGACGGTCACGGCCAGGTCGGTCGACGACCTGATCGCCAGGCGGGCCGCGACACCCGTCGCGGTCGAGGAGACCGGCGAGTGGGTCTTCACCTACGACCTCGAAGTCACCGACGGCACTTCGACGTGCACCCAACGCCGCCAGGTGCACTACGTCGACGGCGACGGCATCCGGTTGCGAATGGATCTCGCCCGCGAGCACCGCCTGAACGGCGTGGCGCTGTGGGCGCTCGGGTTCGACGACGACGCGGTGTGGGACGCAATCCTGCCGACGGTCGCAGAGCCGACCGCTGCCACCGGCGTGACCGCGCCCTGACCCGTCAGTACTGGTCGAGGATCGTGGACTCGGTGATGCGCGACAGCGTCTCGCGGATCGCCCGGGCGGTCGCCTCGTCGACGCCGTCGACGCTCATCAGGTCGTCGAGCGTGGCGCGCTGCAACTTGGCGAGGCCCCCGAAGTGGTCGGCGACGCCGTGCGCCAACTTCGCCGACAGCCGGCTGACCCGCCGGAGCAGCCGGAGCCCCTTCGGCGCCACCTCCTGGCCGAGGTCGTCGGTGTCGCCGTCGCGGCCGAGCACGCTGGACGCGACGCGCAGGTCGGACACGTCGTCGTCGGCGAGCTTGGACATCTCCAGCAGTGTCTCTTCGGCGGTCCGGCCGGCCGGCAGGTAATCGGCCACGACCAGGTCGAGTTCGTCGTCGATCTCGCCGTACAGCTCGTCGAGTTGAAGCCGGAGCAGCCGGGCGTCACGCCCGAGCTCGATGATCATCGTCTCGATCTCGTCGGCGATGCGGTGCACCATCTCGCCGCGCTGCACCACCGTGACCACATCGCGCAGCGTGGCGACGTCCTCGACCTCGACGGCGGTGAGATTGGCGATCGCGTCGTCGAGCTTGGTCTTGTAGCGCTCGAGCGTCTGCAATGCCTGGTTGGCGCGCTCGAGCAGATGGCCGACTTCCTGCAACTGGCGCTTCGTGCCGCCGGCGTAGACGTTGATGACGCCCATCTCCTCGCTCGCCGAGACGACGGGCACGCCGAGCGAACGAGCGACGCGTTCGGCCGTGCGATGGCGGGTACCGGTCTCGCTGGTGGGCACGGTGGGATCGGGCACGAGATGGACGTTCGCGCGGGCGATCCGGCCACCCTCGTTGGACAGGATGATCGCGCCGTCCATCTTGGCGAGCTCGGAGAGGCGCTGCGGGCTGTACGGAGCGTCGACGAGGAAGCCGCCGGAGCAGATCGACAGCACGTCGGCCTCGTCGCTGAGCACGAGCAGGGCGCCGGCCTGGGCCCGCACGACGCGGTCGATGCCGTCACGCAGCGGCGTACCCGGCGCGACGCGCGCGAGCGCCTGACGCATGTCCTCGTTTGCGCCGCTGGTGCGGAACTCCATCAACTGATCTTAGATGACGGCGGGCCCGCGCCACCGGTGCGTAGGCCGACGGACGCGACCGCCTCGTCGAGCGTCGACGCCCGCAACACCCGGATGCCGGACTCGACGGCCGGCGAGTTGGCGGGCACGACGACCCGTTTGAAGCCGAGGCGGGCGGCCTCGGTGAGCCGGCGCGCCGCGTGGCCGACCTGGCGGAGCTCGCCGCCGAGACCGACCTCGCCGAACACCGCGAGATCGGCCGGCAGCGGCTGGTTGCGGAGCGCGCTGACCACCGCGAGGCAGACGCCGAGGTCGAGCCCGGGCTCGACCAGCTTCACCCCGCCGGCCGTGGACGCGTAGACGTCCTGGTCACCCATCGGCAGGCCGACCCGCCGCGCCAGCACCGCCATCAGCATCGACAGGCGGGCGCCGTCGAGGCCGAGCGCGCTGCGTCGCGACGGCACGCCGGGCACGCCGCTCGTGGTGAGTGCCTGCACCTCGACGACGATCGGCCGCTGGCCCTCCATCGTGGGCACGACGGCCGAACCCGGGACGCCGGTGCGTCGGTCGGCGAGGAACAGCGTGGACGGGTCGGGCACGCCGATCAGCCCGGCGCCGGCCATCTCGAACAGCCCCAGTTCGTTCGTCGGGCCGAACCGGTGCTTGGCCGCCCGCAGCAGCCGCAGCGCGTGGTGCTTGTCGCCCTCGAACTGGAGGACGGTGTCGACGACGTGTTCGAGCACGCGTGGGCCGGCGAGGCCGCCGTCCTTGGTGACGTGGCCGACGAGCACGACCGAGATGCCGCGCTCCTTCGCGATGTTGACGAGCCGGTTGGCGCACCCGCGGACCTGGGCGACGCTGCCCGGCAGCGAACCGAGGGCGGGGTCGGAGACGGTCTGGATCGAGTCGATCACGACCAGCTCGGGCGAAGTGGTGGAGATCGCGTCGACGATGTGCGGCAGCGAGGTCTCCGCGTGGAGCCACAGCCGCTCGCCGACCGCGCCGAGCCGCTCGGCCCGCAGGCGCACCTGCTGTGCGCTCTCCTCCGCGCTGACGTACAGCGTGGGGCCGTCCCACGCTGCGAGGAGTTGCAGCAGCAACGTGCTCTTGCCGATGCCCGGTTCGCCGCCGAGCAGCGTGACCGCGCCGGGGACGATGCCGCCACCGAGCACGCGGTCGAGCTCGGGCAGTGACGTGGAGATGGGGTCGCCCGCGTCTGCGCCGACCGCGCCGATCAGCGTGGGCCCCGCCCGGTTGGTGCTGGGTGCGGGCGCGGCGCCGGGATCGTGCAGCTCCTCGACCAGGGTGTTCCAGTCGCCGCACGACGAGCACCGGCCCGCCCACTTGACATGGTCGGCCCCACACTCGCTGCACGCGAACACGACCCGGCTCGTGGGCCGGCTCGTGGGGCCGCTCCGGGGGACGCGGCCCGGGAGGGTGCCGTTGGTGGGTGGACGCTGGGTCGTGGCCATCGTCGGATCATGCACGTGGGGTGTCACAGCGGGGCCGTGACACCGGTGTCAGCGATCGAACGAGATCACCGTGCCGCGATCGATCGACACCCAGTCGCGGGCACCCAGGTAGGCGTCGAGACGGTCGGCGATGACGCCGCCGTGCGCGGCGTTCTTCGGCCGTTGCAGCTCGAAGAGGTACGGGAATTCGAGCCACGCCACCGTTGCATCCCACAGCCGCATCGCTGCGGCGCCGGTCGGCGGGTCGAGGATGACCGGTCCGAACATGCACTCCGGTTCCCCGCTGTCGGTCGTGAACTCGGGGAAGAACAGCGTGGGCACGCCGTAGCCGCCGGCCGCGACGACGCGGTCGTGCTCGTTGCGGACGTCGTCGTGCGTGGTGGGATCGGCAATCGCCGCGTCGACGACGCCGGGGTCGAGTCCGATTTCATCGAGGAGGTGGCGGGCGACGTCAGGTTCGTGAGGGCGATGGCCGTCCTCGTGCAGCGCCCGCGCCGATCGCTCGTACCATCGGTCGCAGTCGTCCATGCTGTCGCGGCGCAGCAGCGCGGCGATCCGCATCATCGACCAGCCGTAGCTCCACTCGCGCTCCCACGGGTGCTTCTTGCCCTCGACGCGGTTGATCTCTTCGAGGCTGAAGAACTTCCAGTTGATCGTCAGTCCGTTCTGGGCTCGCACGTCGCGGATCCATTTTGCGGTCTGGTACGCGAACGGACACATGACGTCGAAGTGGTAGTCGACCTCGGTGACGACGGGAGCAGCCATCCCCAACGATGGCACACCGGGTCAGGCAGGGAGGTTGCGCTGGCGATAGCGGCGGGCGCGCCGGAACCGGGCGAACGCCACGTACCCGATGAACAGCGTCATGAACGCGACCCAGGCGATCAGCGCGACGAGCGCGGCGATCGACACGGGGCGGGCCCACCGTTCGCCCTCGCCCGGCTGCTGCGTGGTCTCGGCCTGCCACTGCAGCACGCTTCCGTCGAGGGGCACGTCCCATTCCAAGACGCCGCCCGCGTTTGGTTCGACGTTCGTCGCCTCCTCGTTCAGTACGCCCGGCAGCAGCGCCCTGACGCGGACCGACATCGACGTCTCCGGCGTGGCGCCGCTCGCCTCGATCTGGCTGGCGAACGGCAGTGCGCCGACTGCTGCCACGAGTTCGTCGTCGGCGAACGACTCGAAGCCGTCGACGAGGACCAGCCGTCCCGACAACCGGTTGGTGGTGACGTCGCCGTTCGTGCCGCGGCCGAGTTCCATCGACGTGAACGGGGGACCGAGGCTCTGCAGCAGGTTCGTCGCCTCGCCCTGCGAGCGGAACGGATGCGACATCACGATCTGCAGGCCACCGTCGTCGGTGGGGTTCGGGCCGTCGATCGACCACCCGGCCTCGATCACGTCGTCGAGGACGAGTTCCTCTGCGAGCGTGGGGACCTGGCGCACCACGTCGGCGTCGGCGACGACCGCGACCGTGATCAGGCCGGTGCCGTCGGGTTCGACGACGACGTCGACGGTGACGTCGACCTGACATGCAGCGAGGGCGACGGCGCAGGCGAGAAGAGCAAAGATGCGCCGGACCACGGCTGTCATTATGACCTCCGGCCACCGCGAGTCGGCGGCAACCGTCACATCTGGTGCCAGGCACCAGATGTGACACGCCGCTCGGGCTCAGTCGACGGCTTCGGGCGGGGGCAGCTCGGATTCGGGCGCACCGGCCGGCGGGACCGGGTTCTCCGTGGCCGTCATCTCCAGCTCGACCGACGACGGGGGCACGAAGCCCTCGACCGACGTGAACACGAACCGCTTCTTGCCCTCGCCGCGCTCGGGATCGTCTTCGGCGTCGACGACGATGATCTCGCCGGCGGAGAACTCCTTGTACAGGATCTTCTCCGACAGCGAGTCCTCGACGTGACGCTGGATCGCCCGCCGCAGCGGCCGCCCACCGAGCTGCGGGTCGTACCCGACCTCGGCGAGCAGTTCCTTCGCGGCCTGCTTGACCTCGATGCCCAGACCCTGACCTTCGAGTTGCGACGTGAGCCGCACCAACTGGAGGTCGACCATCTCGAGCACCTCGTCGCGGGACAGCTCGTGGAACACGATCGTCTCGTCGATGCGGTTCAGGAACTCGGGCCGGAAGTGGTTCTTGAGGGAGTCGTTGACCTTCTCCTTCATCCGCTCGTAGCTCATCGCCGAGTCGTCGGTGGTGAAGCCGACGTTGGCCTTGCGGAGGTCCTGTGTGCCGAGGTTCGACGTCATGATCAGCACCGTGTTGCGGAAGTCGACCGAGCGGCCCTGGCTGTCGGTGAGGCGGCCCTCCTCCAGGATCTGGAGGAGCGTGTTGAACACGTCGGGATGGGCCTTCTCGATTTCGTCGAACAGCACGACGGAGAACGGCTTGCGACGGACCGCTTCGGTGAGCTGGCCGCCCTCCTCGTAGCCGACGTAGCCGGGAGGCGAACCGACGAGGCGGCTGACGGTGTGCTTCTCCATGTACTCGGACATGTCGAGGGTGATCAGCGCGTTGTCGTCGCCGAACAGGAACTCGGTGAGCGTCTTGGCGAGCTCGGTCTTGCCGACCCCGGTGGGGCCGAGGAAGATGAACGAGCCCGAGGGCCGCTTGGGATCCTTGAGGCCGGCGCGGGTGCGGCGGATCGACTGGGAGACGGCGGCGACCGCGTTCTCCTGACCGATGATCCGCTTGTGGAGGTTCTCCTCCATCTTGAGCAGTCGCTCGGTCTCTTCTTCGGTGAGCTTGTACACCGGGATGCCGGTCCACAGCGAGAGCACCTCGGCGACGGCTTCTTCGTCGACTTCGTCGAACAGGTCGACGCCCTCGGCCTTGACCTCGACTTCCTTCTCGGACTTCTCTTCGAGGAGCGCCTTCTCCTGGTCGCGGAGGCGGCCGGCCTCTTCGAACTGCTGGTCCTCGACGGCGCGCTTCTTCGCCTCCTGGACGTCGTTCAGCTTGGACTCGATCTCGCGCAGGTCCGGTGGGGTGGCCATGCGCTTGATCCGCAGCCGCGAGCCGGCCTCGTCGATGAGGTCGATCGCCTTGTCGGGCAGGTGGCGGTCGCTGATGTAGCGGTCGGCGAGGTTGGCCGCGGCGACGAGTGCCTGGTCGGTGATCGTGACGCGGTGGTGCGACTCGTACTGGTCGCGGATGCCCTTGAGGATCTCGATCGTGTGGGCGAGGGTGGGCTCGTCGACCTTGACCGGCTGGAAGCGCCGTTCGAGGGCGGCGTCCTTCTCGACGTGCTTGCGGTACTCGTCGGTGGTCGTGGCGCCGATCGTCTGCAGCTCGCCGCGGGCGAGCATCGGCTTGAGGATCGACGCGGCGTCGATGGCGCCTTCGGCGGCGCCGGCGCCGACGAGGGTGTGGATCTCGTCGATGAACAGCAGGATGTCGCCGCGCGACTTGATCTCCTTGAGGACCTTCTTCAATCGCTCCTCGAAGTCACCGCGGTACCGGGAGCCGGCGACGAGCGCACCGAGGTCGAGTGTGTAGAGCTGCTTGTTGGCGAGGGTGTCGGGTACGTCGTTGTTGACGATCTTCTGGGCGAGGCCCTCGACGATCGCGGTCTTGCCGACACCCGGCTCGCCGATCAGCACCGGGTTGTTCTTGGTGCGGCGCGAGAGGATCTGCATCACGCGTTCGAGTTCGTTGCTGCGGCCGATCACGGGGTCGAGCTGGCCCTCGCGGGCGGCTTGGGTGAGGTTGCGGCCGAACTGGTCGAGGATCTGGCTGTTGCCGCCCTTTTCGTCGTCGCCCTTGCTCGGGCCGACGCCTGCCGTTGCAGGGGTGCCCTCACTGCGGCCGGAGCCGCCGCCACCGGTGGAACCGGCGGGGCCCTGGTAGCCGGACAGCAACTGGATGACCTGCTGGCGGACGCGCGACAGGTCGGCGCCGAGCTTGACGAGCACCTGCGCGGCGACGCCTTCGCCCTCGCGGATCAGGCCGAGCAGGATGTGCTCGGTGCCGATGTAGTTGTGGCCGAGCTGGAGCGCTTCGCGCAGGGACAGTTCGAGCACCTTCTTGGCCCGCGGGGTGAACGGGATGTGGCCGGATGGCGACGACCCGCCCTGGCCGATGATCTCCTCGACCTGGCTGCGGACGGCCTCGAGCGAGATGCCGAGGCTCTCGAGGGCCTTGGCGGCGACGCCTTCGCCCTCGTGGATCAGGCCGAGCAGGATGTGCTCGGTGCCGATGTAGCTGTGGTTGAGCAGGCGGGCTTCTTCTTGCGCGAGCACGACGACCCGTCGGGCTCGGTCGGTGAATCGTTCGAACATGGGTGCTCCCTTTCCGCCGCCGGGAGGGGTGGCTGAAAAGCGTGAGTTGAGGAGATCTGATTCAACTCTATCGGCGGGCCCCACCATCGGCGGGGAGGCCGGACGTGACAGCTTTCGTCAAGATTGTCGCTCGTGGCGGGAATATTCGGCTTCGCGGTCGATCTCGGCGAGGACGTCGCCGATCGGTCGGCGGGCGACGCCCAGGAGGTCGACGCACCGGCGGCACGTGGTGTCGGGCGTGGTGACCGCGCCAGTGTGCCGGTCGGATTCTGTGCACGCGTAGAACCACCGATGGCGGTAGCGACGCGCCGGCGCATCCCGGGCGGCGCGGGCGAACGTGCCGCAGGCGGTGACGCGGCGACCCCGAGCGTCCGCCAGCGGGGTGACGAAGTCGGCGTCTGCCCGCAGCGCGTGCGTGCGGCCGGGCGTGTGCGCTCGCTGCGGTCGGGGCGGCGTGACGAGCCGCTCGCGGTGCCGGCACCGCCACCGGTAGGCCCGCTGCCGGCAGGCGTTGGTGCAGTAGACCCGGGCGCGCCCCGGGCGGTGGGGTCGAGCGACCGCAGCGTTGCAGATCGGGCACGACCACGATGGCGACGTCGTCGGCGGCGGGGCGTCCGTGTCGTCGACCTCTGCGCAGGTTGAGGGCTGCGGGCGGACTCGGTCGCTGTCGTCCATGTGCACAGACGGTACGGATGGGGTGTCGCGCAATCGTCCCGCGCCGGGAGATGCGCAGCGACTCGTCCTGCGGCGCTCGGTGTGGAGGGTGGGTGCGTGGGTGGCGTCTTGAATCGTCTCGGTGTGGAGGGTGTGGGGCGTTCGTCGTCGACGATGAATGGCCGATTCGGGACCGATCGGGTCGGGCGGTCAGGGGTGCGAGACGATTCAAGAC
>JABDKP010000095.1 GCA_013002175.1 Ilumatobacter sp. | reverse complement strand
TGGAGCGGTCCGGGTCGGTACGGGCGAGGAGGGTCAGCGCGTCGGCCCGGGCACCGAACGTGCACCACGTCTTGACCCCGTTGATCACCCAGCCGTCCTCGCCGTCGGGGCCCGGCGCGGGCGTCGCAGTGACCTTGATGCCGGCGACGTCGGAGCCGTAGTCAGGCTCGGTGACCGCCACCGCGGGCATCACCTCGGCGGTCGCCAGCAGCGGCAGCCACTGCTGCTTCTGCTCCTCGGTGCCGCCCTTGACGAGGGCGCGCGTGAGGATCTCGGGCCGCGTGATCAGCGAGCCGCCGATGCCGAGGCTGGCCTTGGACAGCGCCTCGGTCGCGACGACCATCGCGATGTACTCTTCATCGCCGCCCTCGGAGTAGCCGCCGTACTCCGCCGGCACGCTGAGGCCGAACGCGCCGAGTTCTGCCATGCCGGTGACGATCTCCTCGGGAACGTCTCCGTTCGTGCGATGGACGTGCTCGGCGTGTGGGGCGATCACGTTCTGGGCGAACGAGTCGAACGTGTCGGCGACCATCTCCATGTCGCTGGACAGATGGTTCGGCCCGGTGACGTCGGCGAGCGACGCGAGGAACTCCGGGGCGCGGTAGTCGGCCACGAACGAGTGCGCATCCGCGAGCGCGTCACGCTCGACGCCCCACTGGTCCTCGCGGCCGAGCACCTTGCCGGCCAGGTCGTGCACGATGTCCGCCGCGAACGCGCAGGTGATCTTGGCCTCGTCGTCGCCCTTGTTGCCGTAGTCGATCAGCGCCCGCGCCGTGGCCACCGCCGATGCGGCATGGGCGACGTCGTAGGCCAGTACCTGGTGTTCGTCGGGGCCACCTTCCAGCGAGGCGAGCCTCCGGACCGCCTTGCCGACGACCCCGTCGGCGAGATCGATCACCTCGGCGGCGGCGGGCAGGTCGGGTGCGGCGATTCCCATGACGACGCAGAGTACCGACCGGTGGCGGACACCACCCGCTCCGGCCGACTCTGGCACGCTGTGACTCGTGTCGAACATCTGCGTCTTCTGCGGCTCGAGCAGCGGCGGCCACGACGCGTATCGAGACGCCGCCGCGGCAGTCGGGTCGGCGATCGCGGCCGCCGGCCACCGGCTGATCTACGGCGGCGGCCACGTCGGGCTGATGGGCGTCGTCGCCGACGCGGTCATGCATGGCGGGGGTGCGGTGACCGGCGTGATGACCGAGCAGCTCGTCGCATCCGAGGTGGCCCACGACGGGCTGACCACCCTGGAGGTGACCGCCGACATGCACAGCCGCAAGGCGCGGATGGCGGAGCTGTCCGACGGTGTCGTCGTGCTGCCGGGCGGCTTCGGCACGATCGACGAGACGTTCGAGATGCTCACGTGGAACCAGCTCGGCCTCGTCGCCGCGCCGGTCGTGTTCCTCGACGTGCGTGACTACTACCGGTCGCTGTTCGAGTTCATCGAGCACTCGTTGGCGGCCGGGTTCCTGACCGACGCCCACCTCGGCCTCGTGCAGCGGGCGACCGACCCGGCGGACGCGGTGCGGATCGCCGGCGGTCCACCGCCGGTGTTCTCGCGCAAGTGGATCGACTGAACTGGCCTCAGCCGCCGGTCATCCAGCCCCGCACGATGTCGCCGTGCCGGGATCGGTCGGGCGTCGGACATCCGGGCCGGCGACGGATCGCCTGCGGACGCGGCGGCTACGGTCGGCGCCATGGCCCGCCGACCCCTCATCGTGGCAGCGGTGGGCGCAGCACTCGTTGCGTCGTGTACGACCGGCTCGCCCGACGTGGTCAGTGAGCGGGTCGAGTCGTACGGCACCGACCCGGGTGTCAGCGATCCGGCCGACGTGACGCTGTCAACCGATGCCGTCGGTGCCGATCCACCGGCGCCGGGTGACGAACCGATCCCGCCGCCGGTCAGCGATCCGCCGCCGCCGACGCTGCCGCCGCGCCCGGAGCCCGGCACCCTCGATTGGTCGAGTTGCCCGCAATCGACTGCAGCCTCATTGTTCGCGTTCGAGTGCGCGACGTTGCGCGTCCCGCTCGATCACGACGACCCGGCGGGGGCGACGATCGACATCGCGGTCTCGCGGACGCGCGCCACCGGCTCCGATGACGAGCGCATCGGGTCGCTGGTGATCAATCCCGGGGGGCCCGGTGGTTCGGGCATCGACACACTCGAGCCGCTCAGCTTCCTGCTGTCCGAGTCGATCACGAGGCGGTTCGATCTCGTCGGGTTCGACCCCCGCGGCGTGGCAGCGAGCACGGCGATCGACTGCGAGACGGAGTTGGACGACGACGTGCCATTCGTCGTCGACGACGACAAGGCGGCGTGGGACGACGTCGCAGCGGACCAGGCGGCCCGGCTCGCGACGTGCACCGCGGAGACAACCGCGCTGGCGCCGTACGTCGGCACCAACAACGTCGCCCGCGACATGGATCTGCTGCGCGCCGCGCTCGGCGACGAGCGGCTGACGTACCTCGGCTACTCGTACGGCACCCGCCTCGGTGCGACGTACGCCGAGCTCTTCGCCGACAACGTCCGCGCCCTCGTGCTCGACGGTGGCGTGAAACCCAGCTCCTCGTCGGTCGAACTCGATCGCGAGCAGGGTGGTGGCTTCGATCGGGCGCTCGAGAACTTCGCCGCGGCGTGCGACGCCGACGTCGACTGCCAACTCGGCGGAACGGGCCCGACGCTCGAGGTGATCGACCAGCTGGAACGCGACGTCGTCGCGAACGGTCCGTTGCCGACCGACCTGGACGGCCGTGTGCTGACGGCAGGCGAGCTGCAGCTCGGCGTTGCGTCGGCGCTGTACAGCAAGGCGTCGTGGCCGTACCTCGCCACGGCACTGGCGGAGGCCGCTGCCGGGCGCGACGGCACCCTGCTGCAAGTGCTCGGCGATGCGCTGATCGGTCGTCAACCGGATGGCACGTACGACAACTCGACGGTCGCCCGGGCGTTCATCAACTGCGCCGACGACCCCGAGCGGGTGAGCACCGCCGAGCAGTGGGAGCGCGCCGACGCGGCTGCCGATGTGTCCGAGTACTTCGGCGAGTTCCTCCGTGGGTCGACCGGTTGCCTCGACATCCCGCCGGCGATCGACCCGCTCGCGATCGGCCCGGCGGCCGGAGCGCCGCCGATCGTCGTGATCGGCACGACCGGCGACCCGGCGACGCCGTTCGAGTGGTCGGTCGAGTTGGCCGAATCACTCTCGTCCGGCGTCCTGTACACCGTCGAGGCCGAAGGCCACACCGCGTACGGGTCGGTCGACTGCGTGCAGGCCGCGATCGACGCCTACCTGATCGATCTCACCATCCCGTCGACGCGCTCATGCACCGACGACGCCGGCTCGGACTTCTTCCCGCCGCCGGGCGAGTCCGAACTGGACCAGGTGCTCGCGTTCTTCGACTGCTTGCGCGACAACGGCGCCGACATGCCCGACGTCAGTGCCGCCGACGTCCTCGCCGACCCGTCGCTGGAGTCCGTGCTGGACGCGATCGACCTCGGCAGCGCGCCGTTCCAGCTGGCACTGTTGGCCTGCGCCGATCTGATTCCCGACATCTGACGCCCGGTTGTCCACATCCGTCCCCAGGCGCTCCACACGTCGCGCACAGACAAGTCACACGGTTACGCGTCTTCCTCCCCACAGGGCCGCGCCGTCAAGATGGTCCGCATGGCCCTCCAGAACCCCCTCCGTCGGCACGCCGGCCGACCGGATCTCCCTCCACCCGGTCGGCCGGTCGGCCGGTCGCTCCGGCGGCGTCATCGGGCGTCACTGCGCCAGCTCGACCGCGACCTGTTGGAACGGTCCGGCTGGCGCACGACGCTCGACTTCCGGGAGAACCACGTCCGCTCCGAGAGCGGGGAACTGCTCGAGATCGAGTCGGTCTGGGTCGCGGAAGCCGAGCACGTCGGCTCGCACGGAGTGATCGGTGCCCACGGGAGGTCGGAATCGCGCGTCTGGGCCGAGCTGGCGGCCGCCGCGCGGATCCGCTCGGACGCGGCGCCGGGGGTCCGGTTGAAGCGCTGACCAGCACGTTCGCGTCTTCTTGAAACAAACTTGACGATTCCCGTGTCCTACCATTGACAGCCCCGTAGTTTCACTGGTGTAATTACGAACCCGCCACCACGAGATGTGGTGTCGGGGATGGGGATTCGAGGCAATCGGCCACGACATCTGGTGGCGCCGGACGGCTGTCCGGCCGACCGGCAGCGGGGCGCACACACCACGAAGAACCACGGGCGCAGCGGCGTCCGTGGCCGAGATCAAACGAGAGCAAACGAAGCGAAATGGAGTCACGGTGACACTCACGGACGGAACAGTTGGGACACGAACCGGAGCGCACCTTGACTCCGGAGACCAGCAAGCGGCGCCCACCGGCGACGCCGCCCCCGGGCCGGTGACGCTCACCGCGATGCGGGCGCCGTCGCTCACCGACGCCGCCACGTCGGCACCGGCGCCGCCCGTGCCGGCCAGCGGGATGCGCGTCAAGAAGCGCAACGGCCAGCTCGAACCGGTCGACCTCAACAAGATCGTCAACGCGATCGCCCGGGCGTCCGAGGGCCTGCTCGGCGTCGACCCGATGCGCGTCGCCACCAGAACGATCTCCGCGCTCGCCGACGGGGCGAGCACCAACGAACTCGACAACCTCTCGATCCGCACCGCGGCGGGCCTCATCGTCGAAGAGCCGAACTACTCCAAGCTCGCGTCGCGGCTCCTGGCCACCGTGATCGACAAAGAGGTCCGCAACCAGAACATCCCGTGGTTCTCCGAGTCGATCAAGGTCGGTCACGCCGAGGGCATCGTCTCCGACGAGGTGCTCGCGTTCGTCGAGGCCAACGGCCCCGAGCTGAACGCCGCGATCAACTCCGACCGCGATCGCCAGTTCGAGTTCTTCGGGCTGCGCACCGTCTACGACCGGTACCTGCTGCGCCACCCCGTCCGGCGCGACGTCATCGAGACGCCGCAGTACTTCTTTCTCCGCGTCGCCTGCGGCCTGTCGACGACGGCTGCGGAGGCGGTCAAGTTCTATGACCTGATGTCGTCGCTGGCCTACCTCCCGTCCAGCCCCACGCTGTTCAACTCGGGCACCACCCACAGCCAGATGTCCAGCTGCTACCTGCTCGACTCGCCCGAAGACAGCCTGGAGGGCATCTACAAGCGCTACACCGACATCGCCAAGTTGTCGAAGTTCGCCGGCGGCATCGGTGTCGCCTGGCACCGCATCCGTGCCAAGAACAGCCTGATCCAGGGCACCAACGGCCTGTCCAACGGCATCGTGCCCTGGCTGCGCACGCTCGACTCGTCGGTCGCCGCCGTCAACCAGGGCGGTCGCCGCAAGGGCGCCGCCTGCGTCTACCTCGAGTCGTGGCACGCCGACATCGAGGACTTCCTCGAACTGCGCGACAACACCGGCGACCACGCCCGCCGCACCCACAACCTGAACATCGCCAACTGGGTGCCCGACCTGTTCATGGAGCGTGTCGAGAAGGACTGGCAATGGTCGCTGTTCGACCCGAAGCAGGTCCCGGATCTGACCGACAAGTACGGCGAGGACTTCGAGCGGGCCTACACCGCCGCCGAGGAAGCAGGCCTCTACGAGAAGCAGGTCTCGGCCCGCACGTTGTACAGCCGGATGATGCGCACGCTCGCCCAGACCGGCAACGGGTGGATGACGTTCAAGGACAGCTCCAACGAGAAGTGCAACCAGACCGGAGCGACCAACGACGACGGCACGCCCCGCGTCGTGCACCTCTCCAACCTGTGCACCGAGATCCTCGAGATCACCGACCAGAGCAACACCGCGGTCTGCAACCTCGGGTCGCTCAACCTCGGCGCCTACGTCGACGCCGACGATGGCTTCGACTTCGAGCGGATGGGCCGCGTCGTCCGCCAGGTCGTGCCGTTCCTCGATCGCGTGATCGACATCAACTACTACCCCACCCCCGAGGCCGAGCACTCGAACCACGTGTGGCGTCCCGTCGGGCTGGGGCTGATGGGCCTGCAGGACGTGTTCTTCAAGCTCGGTCTGCCGTTCGACTCCGCCGACGCCAAGGACCTCAGCCGGCGGATCAGCGCCCACATCTACTTCCATGCACTGTGGGCCTCCACCGACCTCGCCGAGCAGAACGGCGCCCACGACGCATTCAGCGGCACGCGTGCCGCCGACGGCAACCTCCAGTTCGACCTGTGGCAGCAGCCGGACGGCAGTGCGGTCGTGCCACCGGCCGAGCTCGACTGGGCCACGCTGCGGACGCGCATCGCCGACCACGGGCTGCGCAACAGCCTGCTGATCGCGATCGCGCCGACGGCCACGATCGCGTCGATCGCCGGCTGCTACGAGTGCATCGAGCCGCAGGTGTCCAACCTGTTCAAGCGCGAGACGCTGTCCGGCGAGTTCATGCAGATCAACCGCTACCTCGTCGCCGAGCTGCAGCGCCGGGGCCTGTGGGACGAGCAGATGATCCAGGCGATCAAGCAGGCGGAAGGCTCGGTGCAGGACGTCGAGCGGATTCCCGCCGAGCTGCGTGAGATCTACCGCACCGCGTGGGAGATCCCACAGCGCCAGCTGATCGACATGGGCGCCGAACGCGGCGCGTTCATCGATCAGAGCCAGTCGCTCAACCTGTTCATGGAGACCCCGACGATCGGCAAGCTGTCGTCGATGTACCTGCACGCCTGGAAATCGGGGTTGAAAACCAC
The DNA here is from genome assembly GCA_013002175.1 of Ilumatobacter sp. Taxonomy (GTDB): domain Bacteria; phylum Actinomycetota; class Acidimicrobiia; order Acidimicrobiales; family Ilumatobacteraceae; genus Ilumatobacter_A. The sequence goes on along the minus strand of JABDKP010000095.1, from coordinate 815 downwards.
CTATTACCTGCGAAGCCGGGCGGCGACGAAGATCAACAAGTCGACCACCTCCTCGCCGACGCCCACCGACGGCGCGTCGGCCGAGCCGACCGCGACGTACTCCGACCAGGAGGCCGTGGCGTGCAGCCTCGAGAACCCCGAGTCCTGCGAGGCGTGCGACTGATGGCCCTCGTCGACCCGATCCTCAACGACGACTACGAGTTCGACACCGCGCTCGTCCCCCCGCCGGCCGCGGCCCCCCGGCGCCAGCACATCCTCGACCCCGGCTTCGACCTGACGCTGCGGCCGATGCGCTACCCGCAGTTCTTCGACATGTACCGCGACGCGATCAAGAACACCTGGACCGTCGACGAGATCGACTTCTCCGACGACCTCGTCGACCTCGACCGCAAGCTGATGCCGGCCGAGAAGCACCTCGTGTCCCGGCTGATCGCGTTCTTCGCGACCGGCGACTCGATCGTGTCGAACAACCTGGTGCTCAACCTGTACCAGCACATCAATGCGCCCGAAGCCCGGATGTACCTGTCGCGCCAGCTGTACGAAGAGGCGTTGCACGTGCAGTTCTACCTGACGCTGCTCGACAACTACATCCCCGACATGGCTGAGCGGGAGGCGGCGTTCGCGGCCGTCGAGAACATCCCGTCGATCAAGGCGAAGGCCGAGTTCTGCTTCAAGTGGATGGACTCGATCGAGGGCCTGCAGCGGATCGAGACCAAGGAGCAGCGCAAGCAGTTCCTGATGAACCTGATCTGCTTCGCCACGTGCATCGAGGGCCTGTTCTTCTTCGCGGCGTTCGCCTACGTGTACTTCCTGCG
>JABDKP010000042.1 GCA_013002175.1 Ilumatobacter sp. | reverse complement strand
CGGAGCGCCGTCGTCGGTCGGGTAGTCGCCCATCTGGCGCCCGGTGCCGCCCGGCAGCTGGACGTACACCGCGGCCGTGGCGTCGACGTCCCCGGTCCGGCCGAGCGCCGCGATGCGCTCGTCGACCGTCGCCTTGACGGCGGCGAACCCGGCGACCGTGTTGCCGTAATCGCTCCACCACACGTTCCATGCGGACACGTGGGGGAGCGTGATCGCTTGCATCCGCGCGCCGATCGACCCGACGATCAGCGGAGGACCCCCCGGGCGCGGCGACGGCGGGTGGAGCACCGCATCGGTGACGTCGTAGTACTCGCCGTGGAAGTCGATCGACCCGCCGCCGAGCAACGTACGGACGATCGTGAACGCCTCCTCGAACCGGCTGACCCGGTGGTCGTACGGGAACCCGAACGCGTCGTACTCCCGCCGGTTCCAGCCCGCACCGAGTGCCAGCAGCAGCCGTCCGCCCGACACCGCGTCGACCGTGGCGGCCATCTTCGCCAACATCGCCGGGGCGTGGAAGCTGGTCGACGCGACGAGTGGGCCGAGCTCGATTCGCTCGGTCGACGCCGCCAGCGCGGCCAGTGACGTCCACACCTCCCACGGGCCGCGCGGGCCGACCGTCAGGTCGTACAGCAGATGGTCGCCGAGCCAGATCGAGTCGAGCCCGACGTCCTCGGCGAGACGCGCCATCGCGACGAGGTCCGGGAAGGCGATCTCGTACTCGACCTCGGGGAGTTGGACGCCGACCTTCACCACTGGGGTCCCCGAACAGGTTCGCTCATCAGCCAGTGACCGTACTGCGAGGTGGGACGTCGTCGCGGCGCGTCGGTTCACTCGTCGTGATTCGCAGTCGCGGCCATCGCATCGACGTCGTGCCGGCGCAGCACCAGCCACAGCGCGGCTGCCGCGCCAAGCTGGGCGAGCGCGCCGATCGAGATCGCAGTCCGCACCGACGTGGCCGTCGCGATCGCCCCGGCCAGCAGCGAGCCGACGACCATGCTGCCCCTCGTCACCATCCGCCCCGTGGTGCTCACGCGGCCGAGCAGCCGCGGTGGCGTCAACCGCTGCTGCAACGTGCGCGCCGTCGGCATCCACACGCCGAACGGAACGCCGATCACGAACCACAGCCCGAACAGCGCGGGCAGGTTCGGCGCGGCCGACACCGCGAACAGCAGCGCGCCCTCGATGACGAACGAGCCGACGAGCGTCCGGCCGCGGCCGAGCCGGCGACTGACGCGCATGGCTGCGAGCGAGCCGAGGAGCGCGCCGAACGCACCGACCGCGAGGATGACGCCGAACGTCGCCTCGGCCCCGCCGAGGACCTGCGTGGTCAGCAGCACCAGCATCGCGCCGGCCGCCACGGCCCCGAAGTTGAACACGGCGATGACCACCGTCATCGGCCCGAGCACCGGGTGGTGACGCAGCCAGCGGAATCCCTCGCCGATGTCGGCGCGCATGCTGCTCGCGGGCCGGGGCAGGGCAACCGACTTCGGCAGCCTGGCGAACGCGACGGTCGAGGACGCGTAGCTCGCAGCGTCGAATCCGAACGGCAGCCATTGCGCCAGCGCGAATCCGGCGCCGCCGAGCGGCGACCCGACGAACTCGTTGGTGACGATCTCCGTGCTGACGATCCGGCCGTTTGCCTGGTCGAGTTCGTCGCGCTCGACCAGTGTCGGGACGAGCGCGATCGTCGCGGGGTCGACGAGGATCTCGCCGAACGTGATGGCGAACGCCACGACGTACAGCTGCCAGATCGCGGCGGCGTCGGCGACGACTGCGACCATCAGCGCGAGCATGATGCCGGCGCGCACGAGCTGGACGACGATGATGATCTGCCGGCGGCGCCACCGGTCGACGAGCGCGCCACCGATCGGCCCGAACACCAGCCACGGCAGGAACTGGGCAGTCGTGATGCTCGCAACGAGGAATGGCGACGTCGTCAGCGTCACGGCGAGCAGTGGGAGCGCCGCCATCCGCACGCCGTCGCCCGTGTTCGAGATCGCCGACCCGAGCCACAAACCGTTGAATGCCCGCCGACGTGCGGGGTGCTCGGCACGGGCGCCTGTCACGGTGCGAGTGTTCCAGATCGTGGTGGGCCTTGCCAGGGTGGCGCGAGCCCGGTGGGCACTGGTGGCGCAGCCGTGCCTGCGGCACACTGGGCGCATGGCCGCACGCCTCGAATTCGTGCTCGACTGCAACGACCCCGACCTGCTCGCCTACTTCTGGTCCGCGGCACTCGGCTATCGACGGTTCGGGTC
>JABDKP010000027.1 GCA_013002175.1 Ilumatobacter sp. | reverse complement strand
CCTGCGCACCGAGCGCCGGTGGCCGACCAGCCGCTTGCGCACGAGCCACCTGCGCAGCCGGCGCCGACCGGCGCGTCCAAGCGACGCCTCGCCGTGTTCGCCGGTGCCGGCGTGCTGGCGCTGATCGTCGGGGTGCTCGTGCTCAATCGTGACGATCCGGCCGTCGAGACCCCGGTCGCCAGCGGGCCGATCGCGACCGACCCGTCCGACTCGCTGCCGATCACCGCGCCGCCGGTGAACACGACCGAGCCCGAGGTGCTGCGCAGCGACACGACGGTTCCCGACGGGGCGTCCGGTGCGCCCGGCGACGTGCTCGAACGGGAGTGGACGTCGACGACCATCACCATCCCGATCGCGCTCCAGGAGATGAGCCAGCCGACGACGATCGTCGCTGTCAACACGAGCGGTGAGTTCTTCGAGATCGACGTCCCGTCCGGCATCGTCGACACGATCGACCTCCCGACAAACGCGGCCAACACCGTGCTCGCCGCCGGTGCGACGACGACATTGCTCGCCGCGCATTCCGGCACGCGCTCGGCGATCAGCTACCTGTTGCGGGTCGGCGAGCCGCCGCTCGAACTGCGTCTGGAGAGCGAGCGCGACGACATGACGGCGATCCCGGCCCGTGACGAATACGTCGCCACGGTCTACGGATACGGCGCCGAGTCGTTCTACGGCGAGACGCGGGTCCTCGCCGACGGCTCGACCGAGACCACCGACGGCGGTGATGGGATCGCACCCTGGCAACGGCGGTACGCGCCGAACGGCGACCTGGTCATCAACGACGCGGGCGGGGTGTACCGGTTCGATGACGAAGGTTCCGTGACGCGCGTGTCCGACGGCGATCTGCTCGCGATCTCGTCCAACCACTACTTCGTGCGCGAGTGCGACGAGGCGTACACCTGCGAGTTCGTGCTGATCGAGCCGGCGACCGGCGAGCGACGAACCGTCGAGATCGGCGCCGCCGGCGAACTGTTGCTGGCCGGGTACCTGGCCGAGGTGTCGCCGGACGGACGGACGTTGCAGTTCGTGCAGTTCGGCCCGAGGGGCGGTGACCTGACACTGATCGATCTCGACACCGGTGAGAACTCGATCGTGCCGACGGTGGGTGCCGCGGGGACGTTGCACTGGGCGGCGGACAGCTCCGGGCTGTTCCGCCCCGGCAACGCGGTGGGCGTGGAGTTCGTCGATCGCGCGAGCGGCGAGGTGACGACGTTCGCCGAGTCGTTCGGCACGATCACGTCGTTGGCCGTGCGCATCGGGGCCGTTGCGCCCGGCGCGGGCGTCGGCCCCGCGCCGACGAGCGGGCTGTCGATTCTCGGGCTGGGCCGCGAGGGCGACGTGTTCCAGATCGACATCGACTCCGGGGCCGTCATCTCCACGACCGCCCCACCGCTCGCCAGCGGTGCACCTGCCTACGTCTTCGCGGATCCGCAGGGCGCGACGATCGCGTCGTACGACAACGTCCCCTCGATCCGCTTCGACGCCGCGACCGGGACAGCCCGGCTCAGTGGCGACAAGGGGCCGGCCGGCCCGCTCGCCGCCGGTCCGCGTTCGGGCACGGTGTGGCAGGTCGGAACGCGTGAGCGACCGACCGACCCGCTCACGCTCGATCTCGTCGATTCCGCCGGGGAGGATCTCGGTACGTCGATCGACGTCGGAGCCGGCGCCGCGTCGATCGACATCGGTACCGACGCCACGGTGCTCGGCGGCGACGGTACGGGCGGGGTCCTCATCCAGTCCGAGCTGGGCGGCACCTTCGTGTTCGGGTCCGACGGTTCCGCGGTACGGATCACCTCGGGCGAGGTGTTGGCGATCGGGCCGACGGTCGCGTACGTCCGGGAGTGCGACGAACAGTTCGTCTGCGGCGTCTTCCGCCTCGATCGGGCCACCGGCGAGCGGGTGCTGACCGAGGTGCCGGCACTCGACCTCGCGGGCGGTGACGAGGCCGCCGGGGGACCCTTCGGCCAGAGCGTGTCCCCCGACGGGAACGTCGCACTGGTTCGGGTGAGCGGATTCGCCGCCGATTGGACGATGGTCGACCTCGCGGCATCGACGGCGGTCCCGGTGCCCGGCGCGGCGGTCGCGAGCCCGCTGCTCTGGAGCGCGGACAGCCAGTGGGCGCTGTACCTGTCCGGCGACATACTGCGCCTGTACGACCGGGCGTCGGGCACGTTGCGGACGCTGAACAACCTTCCGCAGTTGAAGGCGTTCGGCCCGGCCGTGCCGTTCGAGGCGGCCGCCGAGGAAGCGGCTGACGACGGCCTCGCGCCAGAAGCGGGTGAGGCGGATGTCGGCGAGGCCGGTGCGCCGGTCGACGGCGGCGCGAGCGGGGGCGTCGCCGGACCCGTCAGCTCCTGAGCAGTTCGTCGAGCGCCTTGCCGGCCGCGGCGACGTCGTCCCGGTCCTCGTGGCCGAGGCGGGACAGATAGGTGACCGCGACGTAGCCGGCCTCGACCGCGCCGCCGTCGGTCCACTCGTCGAGTTCGACCTTGTCGCCCCAGCCCATCTCGACGCGGAACGCGCCGTCCTCGCCGTGGATCGGCACCAGCGCCGCTTCCGCGACGGTGCGGGGCGGCACGTGACCGACCGCGGTGTACCGCCATCCCTTGATCTCGTCCATCGCGACGTCGGGCACGTTGATGTTGACGACGACCGGTTCTGCCGGGAGGTCGTCGAGCAGCGCCTGCACCACGACCTTGCCGACGCGCGCGGCCGAGTCCCACGAGATGCCGGCGATCGCCTCGTCCCATGCCTGGCCCTCGACGCCGTACCCGCTGACCGCCCGGCTGACGGCGACGCCCGAGATGCGGCCGTTGCGCGCCGTCAGCGCCGCGCCGACCGTGCCCGAGTGGTAGACCGCGCGCCCGACGTTGGCACCCGGGTTGATGCCCGCGACGATCAGATCGAACGGTGCGCCGAACGCTCCGAGCCGGGCGAACATGACGCACAGCGCCGGCGGACCGCTGACCGACCAGATCGCGCTGGCCGGACAGTCGGGGATCGTCGCCTCCCGCACGACGGGCCGGATCTCGTGCAGCGCACCCAGCGAGGCGCCGGCGCCCGAGTACTCGCTGTCCGGGGCCACGACGACGATCTCGTGGTCGCCGGCCAGCTCGCACATGGCGTTCGCGAGCGCCCGCAGCCCAGGCGCGTGCACGCCGTCGTCGTTGGTCACCAGGATCCGCATCGTCGCATCCTGGCACGGCCTCGTCGCGGGCGTCCTACGCTGCAGGCGTGTTCGCAGGTGACGGCGTCGGTGATGGGCTGCGCGACCAGTGGTACGTCGTGGCCGATGCGGCCGACGTCGCCACCGAGCCGCGTGCGGTCACCCTGCTGGGCGCGCGCTACGTGCTGTGGCGCACCTCGGGTGCGAGCGGCGCAACGGCCGTGGTTGCCGCCGCCGACCGCTGCCCTCATCGCGACGGGCCGCTGTCCGGCGGGGAGGTCACCGACGGGTGCATCGTGTGCCCGTACCACGGGTGGACGTACGGCGCCGACGGGCGGTGCGTGCTCGTGCCGTCGGCCGGGCCAGAGGCGCCGGTGCCGTCGGCGGCCCGGTTGGCGCTCGCTGCGGTGCGCGAGCGGTACGGGTTGGTCTGGATCAGCCCCGGCGAACCTGCCGGAGAGCCACCGATCATTCCCCAGGACGGCGATCCGTCGTATCGCCGCGTCACTGCCGGCGTCGAGCTCTGGCGGACGTCGGCGACGAGGATGACCGACAACTTCTGCGACGTCGCCCACTTCCCGTTCGTGCATGCGGGGACGATCGGCGCCGACACCGACCCACTCGTCGCCGGGATCGAGATCGAGCAGCTCGACGACGACTTCACCGGGTACCGCTACGTCGTCGACGTGCGCGACGAGCGTGGCGAGCCGGTGCGTCAGGTGATGTCGACCGGGTTCGCGCTGCCGTTCACCGTGCGCTCGAACACGACGTACGAGACCGGGCCGCGCACCGGACACGAGCGCGTCCTGCTGCTGTGCACGACCCCCGTCGACGATGCGTCGTCGCTGTTCACGTTCGTCGTCTGGCGCAACCACGACCACGACCTGCCCGCCGAGGAACTCCTCGCGTTCGACCGGGCGATCGGCGCCGAGGACAAGGCGATGCTCGAGCAGATCCCCGGCCACCTGCGGCTGGATCCCGGCGCGACGGTCGATGTGCGGGCGGATCGGTTGTCGGTCAGGTGGCGTCGAATGCTCAGTCGGCTGATCTCGCCCGCGACCGACGCATGACCGAGCCAGAGCGTCGGCGAGGGCGGGGCTACCAGCCGGGAAGGTCCAACCAGGCCGCGGCGGCCGCCGGATCTCCGACGATGTCGAGCACCGACCGGTCGAGGCGGCCCATCAGGACGAGCAGCAGGTCGGCTGCCGGTCCCCGCAGCGCAGCGTCGCCCTTGTCGTGGATCGGCAGCATCCGGTAGTCGCCACCGTCGCCCCACAGCAACCATTCCCCGTCGACGTCGGTGCAGTGCACGTGCAGACTCGTGCTCGGGGCGCCCACCTGCTCGCGCTGCAGCACGCGGGGGAGTCCCATCTCGACGTACTCGTGGATGCCCTCGCCGGCGAGCTGCGCATCGATCGGCGACGGGTCCCCGACGGCGTGTTGCGCGTCCCAGCGGTGCACCGCGGTTTCGATCGCCTGGCGCCGTCCCCACACCCACGCCCGCTGCTCGAGCGGGAACGGATGCCAGGTGTCCGCCTCGGGATCGGCGGCCTGGACCGCGTCGATCAACGCCGCGGCGCCATCGACGATCCAGACCGCGAGTTCGTCGTCGGCAGGCGGTCCGGCGGCGGCGTCGGAGTCGGGTGGGCGGCCGTGCACGAGCGCAGACGTCGCCCAGCGGTGGACGGCACCGAGGTGGGTGACGAGTCGCCGGACGTCCCAACCGGGGCAGGCGGGGATCGGCGCATCCGGCGACGCGGTCCGGACGACGGCCGACACCAGGTCGGTGTCGGAGCGGATCGCATGCACGTGACGGTCACGCGCACGGACACGGGCGGAATCCGGGTTCACGGCCCCCGACGGTAGCCTGTGCCCCATGAGTCCTCTCGAAGCAATGGCGGGCGAGTCGGGTGCGGGCACCAGCGAGCCGATCATCACGATCACGCCGGAAGCGCATCAGCATCTCGTCGAGCTCCGCGACGAGGAGGCCGACGGCGCCTCACTCGGCCTGCGTCTCGCGATCGCGTCGGCGCCCGGCGAAGACTTCCGCTACGACCTCTCCTTCGAGGAGTTCCTGAAGGCCGCGTTCGACGACGAGGTCCGCACCCACGACGGTCTGAAGGTGATCATCCCCGGCGCCGATGTCGAACTGCTCACCGGAGCCACGCTCGACCACACCTCGACGCAGGGTCTCGTGATCCGCAACCCGAACCGCCCGCAGGCGCCTGATGTCGAGGGCCTCACCGGCGACGATCAGCTGTCGGCCGAGGTCGAGGCGATGATCGCCACCGAGGTCAACCCGGCGCTGGCCGCCCACGGTGGCTTCGTCACCTACGTCGGCCACGACGGCGAGGGCACCGCATACCTCACGATGGGCGGCGGCTGCCACGGCTGCTCGATGAGCAAGATGACGATGCTCGACGGCGTGCAGACGATGCTGGTCGAGGCGATCGAGCCGATCGAGCGGGTCAAGGACCTCACCGACCACACGACCGGCGAGAACCCCTTCTACACCTGACCCTCGGTCACATCTGGTGCCAGGCACCAGATGTGACGCCCGATGGCACGCAACGTGATGACGCGCTGGTCAGCGCCGCGCGAGGCGTCGCAGGGGCGGCTCGGTGCGCGGCGGCTGTTTGCGGGGCGGGAGCTCGCCGATCACCCGCGTCGTGATCTCGGTGATCTCTGCGACGGCGCGCTCGAACGCCTCCTCGGTGGCCGCGGACGTCTTCTGGACGCCCGTGATCTTGCGGACGTACTGCCGGGCGCCGGCCTCGATCTCCTCGTCGGTGGCCGCGGGCTCGAGGCCTCGCAGTGTCGTGATGTTGCGGCACATCGGGTCACTCCCTTCGCTGGCTGTCGGTTCAGTCTGGCAGCGTCCGTAGCGGAGCGGCGCCTCGGCGGCTACGGTCTTCTCAATGACTGAGAATGACGCGGCCACCGGCAGCGGCGCCCACGAAGGGGGAGACCATCACGGGCACGGGCACGGGCACGGGCACGGGCACGGGCACGAGCTCGGTCGGCTGGTCGCGGCCGCGGTGTCCAACGTCGGGTTCGCCGTCGTCCAGGTGATCGTCGGGCTGGCGATCGGATCCGTCGTCGTCCTCGCCGACGCCGCTCATCAGGTCGTCGATGCGATCGGCCTCGTCACGGCCCTGGTGGCGGTGCGCGTCGCGCGCCGGGCGCCGAGCGAGCGCTTCACCTACGGGCTCGGCAAGTCGGACGCGCTCGGAGGGTTCGTCTCGGGGCTGCTGCTCGTCGGATCGGTCGTCTGGATCATGGTCGAGTCGGTTCGGCGGTTCTTCGATCCGACCGAGGTGTCGGGATCGAGCGTGATCGTCATCGGCGTCATCGCGATCGCCGTCAACGGTGTCGGCGTCCTGCTGGTCGGCCACGCCCACGGCGAGGACGCGATCTCGCTGCGGGCGGCCCGGCTGCACCTGATCACCGACCTCGCCGGCTCGGTGGTCGTCGTCGTGGCGGGAGCGTTGCTCGCATTCGGCGGTCCCCTCTGGATCGACCCCGTGGCGTCGCTGGCGCTGTCGGCGGCGGTGCTGTGGACGACCTGGCGGCTGCTCGGCTCGGCGACTGCGGTGCTGCTGGACCGCGCCCCCCGACGATTGTCGTCGGCGCAGGTCGCCACACTGCTCGGCGTCCAGGACGGTGTCGGCGACGTTCACCACGTCCACCTCCGGGCCCTCGGCGGCGGGCGGCTGAGCGCCTCGGCGCACGTCGTCGTCGACGGCGAACGCAGCGTGCACGACGCGCAGGCGACCGTCGAGCGGCTGAGCGCGGCACTGCTCGCCGAGCACGCCGTCGAGCACACGACGCTGCAGCTCGAATGCCACCCCTGCGACGACGGTCACGCGGACTGAACTACCGCCCGTCCCGAGCCGCCCGGTGCGTCGCCGGCGCGACGCCGACGGTGCGCTTGAAGTGCCGGCTGAACGCACTCTGGTCGTAGTACCCGCAGCGTTGCGCGATCTCGGCGATCGGCAGGTCGGTGGTGGCCAGCAGCCGCAGCGCCTCCTCCAGCCGGAACCGGAGGATCAGCTGCTTCGGTGACAGCCCGAGCAGCCGACGCGCCACCCGTTCGAGTTGGTTGACGCTCATCTCGGCGGCCGTGGCGAGGTCGCCCACCGGCAGTTGCTCCGCGAAACGGGTTCGCGCCACTTCGACCGCGGTCGCGAATTGGGCGTGCGGCGCGGCGGCGTCGGCGGGCGTCCGGAGATCGACCGACACGCTGACCATCCCCACGGGGTCGCCCGCGTGGTCGGTCCAGCGCGACTTCGACGTCAGGAACCAGCCGTACGTCCCGTCGGGGCGGGTGATCAGCTCGAGCTCGTTGCTCAGCATGTGTCCGGCGCCGAGCACCGCCGCGTCCTGGGCCGCGTACTGCTCGGCCAACTCGGGCGGGAACAGGTCGTGTGCCGTCCGGCCGACGACGTCGCCCGGGGCGGACACGCCGGCCCGGTCGGCGAACGCCTGGTTCGCCGCGAGATACGTGCCATCCGGCGCCTTGATGCAGAACATGACGTGGGGCGTCGTCGCGAGGACGTCATTCACCGCGGCCAGGGACGGGTCGAGCACGGCCCCATCATGACGGACCGGTCCGATCGAGCGCGCACGAGGGGCGCGGGACGCCGTACGAAATCGGCACCCGCGCCGCCGATTCCGTCCAAGACGCGCGCCGACGATCGGAGTTGGATGCAAACATGGCACTCGACGCCCCGAACGACCTCGACCCGGGACAGATGGATTACGTGGAACCCGACGTCAACACCGATCAACGCGTGGACCCGGCCGCCGGCGATGCCCGGCTGGCCGATGACGCAGTTGCGTTGGCGGGACGTCTGCTCGCGGCCAGCCTCGCCGACGAATCCCGGGCCGAACGGAGGCGCCGCGAGCGGCTCGGGCGTCTGCTCGCCGACGCCAACGGGCGAGAACTGATCCTCGCGCTCACCGACGAGGTGCTGCGGGTCGACGATCCGCGTGTCGCGGCACGGCGGTTCGGTGAACTGGTCGAGCAGTATCCGACGCCGGCGCTCGGTGCCGTCGATGGCGTCATGCTCCGGGCGGGCGCGTCGATCGCCCCGAAGTTGCCGCGCCTCGTGATGCCGCTGGTCGTCCGGCGCGTCAAGGCGGAGACCCGCGGCATCGTGCTGCCGGCCGACGACCCAGCTTTCGCCCGGCACCTGACCCAGCGTGCCGATGACGGAGTGCGGCTGAACATCAATCCGCTCGGCGAGGCGATCCTGTCCGACGCCGAGGCCGATGAGCGGATGCGGATCGTGCTGGAGAAGATCGCCCGCCCCGACGTCGACTACGTGTCGGTCAAGATCTCCTCGATCGTCGCCAACCTCGACGTGCTCGCCTTCGACGACACGGTCGCCCGTGTCGCCGACCGGCTGCGGACGTTGTTCCAGGCGGCGAACGCCGCGCGGCCGCGCACGTTCGTCAACCTCGACATGGAGGAGTACCGCGACCTCGACCTCACCCTCGCGGCGTACATGGCCGTGCTCGGCGAGGACGAGTTCGCGACGACCGACGCCGGGATCGTGCTCCAGGCGTACCTGCCCGACAGCCACGACGCGGCCGAGCGGCTCGGCGCGTGGGCGGTCGCCCGACGAGACGCGGGTGGTGGGCGGATCAAGGTGCGCCTCGTCAAGGGCGCCAACCTCGCGATGGAGGAGGTCGAAGCAGAGCTCCACGGCTGGGTCGCCGCCCCATACGGGACGAAAGCCGATGTCGATGCGAGCTACAAGGCGCTGCTCGACTCGCTGCTGCGCCCGGAATGGTCCGACGCGATCAGGGTCGGCATTGCCAGCCACAACCTGTTCGACATCGCGTGGGCGATGGTGCGCACCGCCGACCTCGGCGCGGGCGATCGGGTCGTGTACGAGATGCTGGAGGGGATGGCGCCGGCGCAGGCGCGCGCGGTGCTGGCGGTCGCCGGTGACCTGCTGATGTACTCGCCCGTCGTTGCGGACGAGGACTTCGACGCGAGCATCGCGTATCTGTCCCGCCGTCTCGACGAGAACACCCAGGCCGACAACTTCCTGCGGTCGCTGTTCACGCTCACGGTCGACTCTGCTGAGTTCACCCGGCAGGAGGAGATGTTCCGGCACGCCGTCGATGCGCGTCACGGCGTCGATCGCGCGCGTCGGCGCAGGCCGGTCGAGCCGCAGCGCGGCTTCTCCAACGAGCCGGAGGGCGACTTCACCGACCCCGCCGTGCGGGAGGCTGTCGTCGCCGCCCTCGTGGCGCCCGCCGATCCCGCCGTCGAGGTGATCACCGACACCGACGGGATCGATGCCGTCGTCGCCGCGGCGGCCGGTGCCGCGAGCGAGCCGGTGGCGCCCGACCAGCGCCTGCGGTGGCTGCTCGCCACCGCCGACGTGATGCGCGTCGAGCGTTTCACGACGCTCGCACTGATGGCGGCCGAGACCGGCAAGACGATCCACGAGGGCGACCCGGAGATCGCCGAGGCGATCGACTTCTGCGACTACTACGGCGGCGTCGGCACCGCGCACCTCGCCGGGCTCGCGGCGGCCGGGTATCAGGTCGAGGGGCGCGGCGTCGTCGCCGTCGTCGCCCCGTGGAATTTCCCGTACGCAATCCCGACCGGTGGCGTCGCAGCCGCCCTCGCGGCCGGCAACGCAGTGATCCTCAAACCGGCTCCGGAGGCGATTCGTACCGGCACGCACATCGCGGAGCAGTTCTGGCGGGCCGGCGTGCCCCGCGACCGACTGCAGGTCGTCGTGTGCGAGGACGGGCCCGTCGGCACCCACCTCGTCACCCATCCCGCGCTCGACACCGTGATTCTCACCGGGGCGTACTCGACCGCGTCGATGTTCCTCGACTGGCGCCCCGAGCTGCGGGTGCTGGCCGAGACGAGCGGGAAGAACGCGCTCGTCGTCACGGCCGCGGCCGACCTCGACCTGGCGATCGCCGACTTGGTCCGGTCGGCGTTCGGGCACGCCGGACAGAAGTGCTCGGCAGCCAGCCTCGGGATCGTCGAGGCCGCGGTCTACGACGATCCGACGTTCCTGCGCCGCCTCCGCCACGCCGTGCTGAGCCTGCGGGTCGGCAGCCCGGCCGACACCGCGACGATGGTCGGTCCCACCATCGCCCGCCCCTCCGACAAGCTCGAGCGAGCGCTGACGTCGCTCGAACCGGGCGAGCGCTGGCTCGTCGAGCCGGAGTTGCTCCCCGTCGACGGCGATCTCGCCGGGCGCGTCTGGTCGCCGGGTGTTCGGATCGCGGTCAGGCCGGGCTCGTGGTTCCATCAGACCGAGTGCTTCGGCCCGGTCCTCGGGATCATGCGCGCCGACGATCTCGACCACGCGATCGAGCTGCAGAACGCCACTGAGTTCGGTCTCACCGGTGGCCTGCATTCGCTCGACCCGGCCGAGATCGAGACGTGGCTCCGGCGTGTCCAGATCGGCAATGCGTACGTCAACCGGCACACGACGGGTGCGATCGTGCGTCGGCAGCCGTTCGGCGGGTGGAAGAAGTCGTCGGTCGGCGGCAGCGCGAAGGCGGGCGGCCCCGGCTACGTGCAACAGTTGGCGCGGATCACCGAACCGTCCGGCGGCGACGCTCTGGCCCGTGCGACGACGTCGTTCGCGGGGTCGTGGCGCGACCACTTCTCGGTCGATCACGACCCGAGCGGGCTGGCCGCGGAGGCCAACATCCTCCGCTATCACCCGGTCGCGGGTGTCGCGGTGCGCCATGACGGCTCCGACTCCGATGGGCTGGACCTGTTGCGGTTGGCGGCGCGAACGACCGGCGTTCGCCTCGTGGAGTCGGACGCCCGCGCCGAGACCGACGATGAGTTCGTGGGTCGCCTCGGTGGTGTGGAGCGGGTGCGCCTGCTGACCGATCTCTCCGACGATGCCCGGCGGGCGTGCCATGCCGCCGACGTCGCAGTCGACGGCTCGCCGCCGGTCAGCGACGGCTTCGTCGAGCTCTACCGCTGGGTCCGCGAGCAGTCGATCTCGCAGACGATGCACCGCCACGGCCGTCTGACGCCGCGTTGACCCGGTCCGCCGCCGGCGCGATCGGCCGGCGACGCGCCGAGCGGATCGGTACGATGCGGGCGATGAGCTGGGTCGCGCGGATGGTCGAGCAACGGCTGGCCGACGCCGCCCGGGCCGGTGAGCTCGATGCCGGCCCGCTGGAGGGCAAGCCGATTCCCGGCATCGACGAGCATCGCCCCGACGGCTGGTGGGCCGAGCAGTTCGTCCGTCGCGAGCTGAGTCACGACCGGCGCAAGGTCGCCGTCGAGGCAGCGGCGAAGGCCTGCGTCGCGTACTGGAAGGCCGACTCCGAAGCGGACGTCGTCGCGCTCGTCCGCGCCGCGAACGAGGCGATCACGGCGGCGACTCGACGTCAAAGTTTTGCCTGGCACAACTTTGACGTCGTTACGAGTCGGCGAGGGCGTGTTCGAAGTCGGCGAGCAGGTCGGTGGTCTCCTCGAGGCCGACCGACACCCGCAGCAGTCCGTCGGTGACGCCCGTCAGGAGGCGCTCGTCGTCGGTGAGGCCGGCGTGGGTCGAGGTCGCGGGGTGACACACCAGGGTCTCCGGCCCACCGAGCGACGTCGCGCAGCGGGCGATCTGCAGCCGGTCGAGGAACGATGCGGCCGCGGCACGGTCGGCGACCTCGAACGACAGCACCGACCCGTACTGCAGCAGTTGCTTCGTCGCGAGATCGTGCTGGGGATGCTCGGACAGACCGGGGTAGTGGACCGCGCTGACGGCAGGGTGGTCGGCAAGCATCACGGCAAGTGAGCGGGCGCCGTCGTTCTGCTGGCGCGTCCGCACGCCGAGCGTACGAATCCCGCGCAGTGCATTGAGCGCATCGAAGGGCGACGGCGTGGCGCCGTGGAGCACTGCGTACGCCCAGATCTCGTCGAGCAGTTCGCGCTCGCCGGCGATCACGCCGAGCGTGGCGTCATTGTGTCCGGCGATGCCCTTCGTGGCGGAGTGGAGCGAGATGTCGACGCCGGACGCGAGCGGCTGCTGGCCCAGCGGCGTCGCGAGTGTCGAGTCGACGACCGTCAGCGGGCCCTTGATCGAGCCGAGCTCGTCGAGGTCGGCCAGTTCGAGCCTGGGGTTCGACGGCGACTCGGCGAGCACGAGCATCGTCCGTCCGGGCACGACGGCGTCCGACAACGCGCCCGGTGTCGCGACGTCGACGAACGTGACGTCGATGCCGAGCCGTCGGCACGGCCCCTGGAGGAACGCCAGCGTGCCGGCATACAGCTGATGCGGCGCCACGACGTGGCTGCCGGACGAGCAGAGAGCCAGCACGGTCGCGGCGATCGCGCCCATCCCGGACGCGAACGCCAGTGCGGACTCTGCCCCCTCCAGTTCGGCAACGGCGTGTTCGAACTCGCCGACGGTCGGGTTGGCGTAGCGACTGTAGAAGTCGCCGTGGCGGACCGCGGTGGCCCGACGACCGGCGTCGTCGAGGCCCGACGACTCCCACGTGCTCGACGCCCACAGCACCGGTGCGAGCGAGTTGCCGCTGTGGTCGCGGCCCGCAGTGATCGCGCGCGTCGCAGGCGAGCGCGGTGGTTGGTCGGCCATGACCGCCCACGATACCCGACCGAGGGAGTCAACTTTCGTGCCACTTCCGCCAACGCGTGAGGTTGTTGCGCATCCGGTGCGCAATTTCCTCACGCGTTCGGGTCGGGGCGTGGGCTGGGGGGGTCAGGGTGTGAGGATGCGCAGGACGTCGGCGTGGAGCACGCCGTTCGAACTGATCGCGGTGTCGTGTTCGTGCGTCGCCTCGCCGTGGCGGTCGGTGAACGCACCGCCGGCTGCCTCGACGATCGGCTTGACCGCGGCGAGGTCGTACGGGGCGACCCCGACGGCGTCGACGGCGACGTCCATCGCCCCCTCGGCGACGAGCATGTGCTGCCAGAAGTCGCCGACCCCGCGCGAGCGGTGCGCCGCCAGCTGGAGTGCGACGAGGCGATCGCTCAGTCCGAGGCGATCCCACCCGTGGTTGTGTGTGACGTTCACCTGGGCAGCGGCGAGTTCCGCCACGGCGGAGGCACGGATCGGTCGGGTCGACCCGCGGGCGGCGACGTGCGCACCGAGGCCGACACCTCCCCACCACCGGTACCCGAGCGCCGGCGCCGACACGACGCCGAGGACCGCGCCGTCGTCGGCGTGGGTCAGCGCGATCAGCGTCGCCCACACCGGGATGCCACGGACGAACCCCGATGTGCCGTCGATCGGGTCGATCATCCACCGCCACACCGAGTCCGGTGCCCCGACGAGACCGTGTTCCTCGCCGAAGACCGCGTGCTCCGGTCGCGCGTCGGCGAGTCGGCGGGCGATCAGCGACTCTGCACCGCGGTCGATCTCGGTGACCTCGGTGTGGTTCTTCTTCCAATCGACGGTGAAATCGCGGTCGGCGAAGTGCGGCAACGTGAACGCGTCGGCTTCGTCCGCGACCGCGAGAGCGAGCGCGAGGTCCGCAGCGAGATCGGTCATCGTTCGGCGGCACCGAAGTCCGGCGCGCGTTTCTCGCGGAGCGCGGCGAGTCCCTCCGCCGCGTCCGGGCCGAGGAAGTTGAGCATCTCGTAGGCGAGCGACGCCTCGAAGTTGGGAAGTGCCTGGCGAATCCAGTGGTTGAGGGCCCGCTTCGTCAGCCGTGTCGCGTCGACCGGTCCGGCGGCGAGCCTGTCGGCGATCCCGAGCGCGGTCGTCAGCACGTCGTCGCGCGGGACCGCCTTCGACACCAGCCCGATCCGTTCGGCCTCTCTGCCGTCGAGAAAGTCCGCAGTCAGCAGGTAGTACTTCGCCTTCGCCATGCCACACAGCAGCGGCCAGACGGCGACCGCATGATCGCCCGCCGCCACGCCGAGCCGGATGTGGCCGTCGGTCAGCTTGGCGTCCTCGCTGATGATGCTGACATCGGCCATCAGCGCGATCGCGATGCCGGCGCCGACCGCGACGCCGTTGATCGCCGAGACGATCGGCGTGTCGCAGTCGATCATGGTGCGAACGATGTCGCCGGCTTCCTTCATCACCCGCATCGTCTGCGCATAGTCACCGACCTGGTCGGCGATCCAGTCGAGGTCGCCGCCGGCCGAGAACGCCGTGCCCGCGCCCGTGACGACGACGGCGCGGACCGACGGGTCCTCGTCGACGGTGCGGAACACCCGCGAGAGCTGGAAGTGCATCTCGCCGTCGGTGGCGTTGAGCTTGTCCGGGTCGTCGATCGTGATCAGCAGCACACCGTCACGCGGTCGCTCGAACTTCAATCGGGTGTAGTCGGCGTAGCGATCGTCGGTCACGTGGTCACACTACGGTCACGACCCCGCCGACTCCAGCAGCCGATGCGTCGCTCGGGTGCGAGGGGCCAGAGGTCGCCTCAGCGGGACGCCTCCATCACGCTGCGGCCGTCCGGGTTCTCGGCGACGACGAAGTAGGAGGTCGGCCCCGGGCACTGGTGGGCGACGGTCAGCGAGCCGGCCGGCGGCAGCGCGGCGCGGTACACCGCGCCGACGTCGCCGATTGCGACATCGACCGATTCGGTCCCGATCACCTCCCACCGCAGCGTCACTTCGGCCGGCGCCGCCGGCTGGGCCGCGGCGTCGGCCTCGGACGGCTCGGGGCACGGGCCGGGATCGCTGACGTCGAACGCGAAAAACGCCGGGACGAGCGCGCCACCGACGACCGCGTCGGCGACGGTCACGTCGGCGGCTGCCGTCGTCGTCGGCGCCGGGTCCGGTGCCGTCACGGGCGACGATTCGTGCACGGGCGACGATTCGGGCACGGGCGACGGTTCGTGCACGGGAGCGTCCTCGGGGGACGCACCGGACGATCCGGCCGCGCTGGACGACCCGGACGACTCGGACGGCGCAATGCTCGTGCTCGGGGCGGTCGTCGACGAATCGGCCGCATCGATGCCGAGGAGGTCCGAGGTCGTCGACACCGCCGCCGATGAAGTGAATCGGGCGATCGTGGTCGACGTGGTCGTCGCCGGCGTGACCGTTGACGCGGACGGCTCGGCGGCGGCCACGGTCGGTGGGGCGTCGCCCGCGTCGGGTGTCGATCCGCACGCAGCCGTTGCAGCGATGCACGCGATCGGGAGCCAGACGAGTGCGCGCACGGCGAAAACGGTAGTGCGGGGGCCGGGTCGGCGGGTGGACGCCCCCGAGGGGCCTCAGTCGAGTCGGAGTCGCGCTTCGACGTCGCCCGCGTCACCGTCGCCCGTCGGCACGAAGCCGCAACGGAGGTACAGCGCCTCGGGCGATCCGCGTCCGGGCAACCAGGACACCGCGAGCGACGCGGCCCCGCTCGCCCGCGCCTCCGTGACGACGATGTCGATCGCCCGGCGACCGATGCCGCGCCGCTGGTGGCGCCGGTCGACCAACAGCCGCCAGAGGTACGGCTCCGGGTGCACCGGCGTGCTCCTTGCCAACAGCACCAGGCCGGTGACTTCCCCGTCGGCTTCGATCGCGCGCAGCCAGGGGACGAGCGGGGTGCCATCCCATACGGGCGGGTACAGCGCGTTCGCGAACCACTTGCCGACGGGCGCGACGAAGCGCTCCTGGGACTTGTGCGTCGTCAGGTCCCGCACGGTTCCCAGCATGTCGTGGGTGATCTCGACGAGCCGCACGTCAGCGGGCGGCGTGCGCGGTCGACTGCGCCAGTCGCCCCAATCGGCGCGGGTCAGGCCGTACAGGACGTCGTCGGTGTTCTCGTCGCCGACCCAGTACGACAACCGGGTGCGACCCTCGTACAGGAACCCGTTGCGTTCCAGCACCTGCGCCGACGCGATGTTGTCCGGGTGCGCCATCGCGTGCACCCGGGTGAGGCGTTCGTCGTCGAACAGTCGCTCGACGAGTGCCTCGACCGCCTCGTGGGCGTACCCATTGCCCCAGACCGGGCGCGACAGCGTGTAGCCGATCTCGATCGCGCGCCCGTCCCACGTCGGGTGGATCGCGAGGTCGCCGTGCACGACGGTGTCCTCGAGGTCCGTGATCGTCAGCATCCACCACTCGCCGCTGCGCGGACGGTCACTCGTGACAACGTCGGCGATCAGCTGCTGCGCCCGCTCCAACGGGTACGGCGTGGTCCAGCTCTGCAATGCCGCGACCTCGGGGTCGCTGCGCCGTTCGGCCAGGGCCGGCGCATCGGTGAGGCGGACCGGTCGCAGCAGCAACCGCGCCGTGCGGATCGCTCCGAAAGCCATCCAGCGATTCAACCAGATCCATCTCGGGGTGGCGTGATGCGTCGCCCGTCTGACGGCGTCGCGGGCGGGGTCGGTGGCCGGTGTGGCCGGGGTGCGGCGTACTGTCGCCGGTGATGTCCGCACCGGCGCACGCCCCGTCCGACGTCGCTGACGCCCGCCGCCACGCGGTCGCGCTCACCGCGGGGATCTTCGTTGTCGCGTACGGCACCAACGTGTCGACGCCGTTCCTCGTCGTGTACAAGGAGCGCCAGGGCCTCAGCCAGTCGGCGACGATGGCGATCTTCGTCGTCTACGTCCTCGGCATCCTCGGCACGCTGCTGATCGCCGGGCCGCTGTCGGACCGCTTCGGGCGGCGCCCGATCGTCGTCCCGATGGTCGCGCTGTCGGCGCTGGCGTCGCTGGTGATGATCGCCGGACGAGACGAGCTGCGGTGGCTGCTGCTCGGCCGCTTCCTGCTCGGCGTCGTCAGTGGCGGTGTGCTGGGCGTGGGCGCAGCGTGGCTGCTCGAACTGTTGGGCCCGGGGCACGAACAACGCGCGGCGATGGCGACGGTGATCATGACGTTCGCCGGGTTCGGTGTCGGCCCACCCGTGTCCGCGCTGTTCGACTGGCTGGTGCCGGCACCGCTCGTCGTGCCGTACCTCGTCCACGCCGCCATCACGTTCGTCGTCGTGGTCGCGCTGCTGCGGGTGCCCGAGACGCGACCGGCCCGACCTCGCGCGGTGCGGGTGTCGCTCGGTGTGCCGGTCGAGTCGCGACGGACGTTCCTGATCGTCATCGTGCCGGCGGCGATCTGGGTGTTCGCGTTCCCCTCGACGTCGTTCGCGCTGTTCCCGGTGCTCGTCAGCGACTCGGTCAGCGCCGGCAAGGTGGCGATCGCCGCGGGCGCCGGCGCGCTGACCGCGTGGTCGGGGCTGATCACGCGGCCGCTCGTCGGCCGAATCGGCATGCGTCCGGCCCTGCCGGTCGGAATGGTGATGGGTGTCGCGGGATATGCGGCGGGCGCAACGGCGTTCGCCTCGGACAGCTGGCCGCTCGTGCTCGTCGCCGCACCGCTGCTCGGGGCGGCGTCCGGGACGATCTCGGTGGGGTGCCTGTCGTTGATCGGCGTGATGGCCGGCGACGACCGACGCGGCGCGTTGACGTCGAGCTTCTACCTGCTCGCATACCCCGGAATGGCGATGCCACTGTTCGTCACGTCGCTCGGAACCGTCGTGTCGACCTCGACCGCGCTCGTCGGCATCACGTCGGTCGCGGCACTCTGCACGGTCGGCGTGGTGGCGGCGAGCCGGTCGGCCGCGATGCCCGCCACGAACTGACGGATCGGACTGAGCGCCGACGGGTTCAGCGCTCGCGAACGAGCTGCACGAGGTGGTCGGCGTCGAGGCCGTACCGAGCGTGGATGTTCGCGGACTTCGGGTCGTGCGGGATGAACTTCGTCGGCAGGCCGAGGACGTCGACCGACGTCGACGCGTCGATCGCGCCCACTTCGTCGGCGATCGTCATCCCGATGCCGCCGACACGGATCCCGTCCTCGATCGTGATCACGTGCTCGTGGCGCGCGGCGTCCGCGATCATCTCCGGGTCGAGTGGCGCACAGCACCGGGCGTCCCACACCGTCGTGGCGAGGCCGTCCACGGCCAGCGCGGCGGCCGCCTTCTCGGCGATCTCCAACATCTTGCCGATCGCGATGATGCAGGTGGTCGCATCGTCGCCGGCGACGGCCCGGCGGGCCCGCAGGCCGGTACCGACCTCGTGCTCGGCGACTTGGCGGGCGGCGCCGCGTGCGTACCGCACGACGATCGGCCCCGAGTCCGCGAGTTGCACCGCGTCGTGCAGCATCTGCGCCAGCTCCTGCGCACTCGACGGCGCGAGGACGCGCATCCCCGGCACCTTCGACAGCAGCGCCATGTCGTACACGCCGTGATGACTGGCGCCGTCGGGGCCGGTGATGCCGGCCCGGTCGAGGCAGAACACGACCGGTAGGCGGTGCAGGGCGACGTCGTAGACGACCTGGTCCCAGGCCCGGTTGAGGAACGTCGAGTAGATCGCCACGATCGGCCGCAGGCCACCCATCGCCATGCCGGCCGCACCGGTGACCGCGTGCTGTTCGGCGATGCCGACGTCGAAGAAGCGGTGAGGGAAGCGTTCCTGGAACGGCAGGAGGCCGGTCGGACCCGGCATCGCCGCGGTGATCGCGACGATCCGGTCGTCGGCCTCGGCCTCCTTGACGATCGCCTCGGCGAACGCCTGGGTGTAGCCGGTCGACACCGCCTTGGGCGGCCCGACGACCGGGTCGAAGATCGGCGCGTCGTGGAGATGCTTCTCGTCGTCGTCCTCGGCGGGGGAGTAGCCCCGGCCCTTCTGGGTGAGCATGTGGACGAGGATCGGTCCCTCGTCGGAGAGCTCGATCGCGTTGAGCAGCGCGTGCTCCATCGCCTCGACGTCGTGGCCGTCGAACGGGCCGACGTAGCGCACGCCGAGTGCCTCGAAGAACGACGGCGGCTGGAGGAACTCGCGCACGCCGGCCTTGAACGCCTCCATTGCCGACCCCGCCTGGTGGCCGACGAGTGGCAGGCCTTCGAGGAAGTGTTCGAGCCGGCGTTGCCGGCGCACGTACACCGGGTTGAGGCGGATGTCGGTGAGTGCCTCGGACAGCTTCTCGGTGACCCGGTCGGTGAAGCTGGGGTGGGCCGCGCGCTCGTCCTGGCCCTGGATGCTCGCTGACAGGTTGGACACCGTCGGCGCGTACGACCGGCCGTTGTCGTTGAGCACCATGATCACGCGCTTCTTGCCGTGACCGATGTTGTTCAGCGCCTCGTACGCCATGCCGCCGGTCATCGAGCCGTCACCGATCACGGCGACGATGTGGCGATGGTCGTCGACGCCGGCATCGCGCGCCACGGCGAGCCCGTACGCGTAGGACAGGATCGTGGAGGCGTGGCTGTTCTCGACGTAGTCGTGGTCGGACTCTTCGCGGCTGGGGTAGCCGGACAGCCCGCCGACCTGGCGCAGCTGCTCGAACTGCGCCTGCCGGCCGGTGACGATCTTGTGGACGTAGGCCTGATGCCCGGTGTCCCACAGGATCGCGTCGAGCGGCGAGTGGAACACGCGGTGGAGCGCCAGCGTCAGCTCGACCGCACCGAGGTTCGATCCGAGGTGACCGCCGGTCTCGGACACCGCGGCGACGATGAAGTCCCGGATCTCGCCGGCCAGATCTTCGAGCTCGGTGTACGACATGTCGCGCAGATCCGCAGGGGTGCTGACGCGCTCGAGATACATAACAGCTGCACGCTATCCCCGTGGGCCCGTGCGATCCGGGTCGCGGCGGACCGGCCGCCCGTTCGGGCGGGATGAGGCGCGGGCTGCGCCGTACAGTGCGGCGATGGATGTACCAGCAGCCTCACCCTTCGACCTGACCGGGAGCGTCGCCCTCGTCACCGGCGGCAACAGCGGGATCGGGTTGGGGATGGCGGACGGGTTGGCGGCCCACGGCGCCGATGTCGCGATCTGGGGGACGAACCCGGACAAGAACGAGCGGGCGATCGAGCAGCTGGGGAAGTACGACGTCGAGCTGCTGTCGGTGGTGTGCGACGTCAGCGACGAAGCGGCGGTCGTCGACGCGATGGCGGAGACCGTCGACGAGTTGGGCCGCATCGACTCCGTGTTCGTCAACGCGGGCGTCGGGGGTGGTGCCCGCAGCTTCCTGGAGATGACGAGCGAGGAGTGGCGGCGCGTGATGTCGGTCAACCTCGACGGCGCGTTCTACACCGCGCGGGAGGCGGCCAAGCACATGGTGGCGCGGCACGAGGACGGCGACCCGACCGGCGGGTCGATCGTGTTCACGTCGTCGGGGTCGGCGGAGTTCGGTGCGGCGGCCGGCCAGCACTACGGCGCCACCAAGGCGGGCGTCAACGCGATGATGCGCGGTATCGCCGTCGCCCACGCCCGTCACGGCATCCGGTGCAACTCGATCCTGCCCGGGTGGATCGAAAGCGACATGACCGCCGGCGCATTCGAGTGGGACACGTTCGTGAAGAAGGTGATGCCGCGGATTCCCACGCGGCGCTGGGGCACCAGGGAGGACTTCGCCGGGATCGCGGTGTACCTCGCGAGTTCGGCGAGCACGTACCACACCGGCGACATCATCCGCATCGACGGCGGCTTCCACTCGTTCTGAGTCAGCGGCGATAGACGCTGACGTGATCGTTGCTGGCGTCGTCGAACGGCGTTGCGGCCATGTCGGCCCACCGAGCCTCCAATTCGAACCCGGCGGCGGTCGCCATCTCGTCGAGCTGCGCAGGCGTCGACCAGCGGATGCGCCATGGCCGGAGCTGCACGCCGCCCTCCTCGCTGAGGTCGACGAACTGCCCGCTCGCCTCCTGCATGACGGGATCGTGGCGGGCGACCGACAGCACGACCCGGTCGACGGTCATCGACCGCAGCTCGACGGTCGGGCGTTCGACCCACTCGCCGGTGGTCGCCGGCACGAACGCCTCGACCACGAAGCAGCCACCCGGGCGGAGGCACGAGGCGACTGCGGCGAAACACGCTCCCTGTGCGGCCGCGTCCGGGAGATTGAACAGCGTGTTGTACGCAACGAGGGCGACGTCGAAGGGGCCCGCCGGCAGGTCGCGCGCCATGTCACCGCGAATCGTGGTGACTCGGCAATCGGGGTCGCGCGCCCTCAACCGGTCGAGCATCGCCTCGCTGGCGTCGATGCCGCTGACCGCAAGGCCTGCAGCAGCCATCGGGAGCGCGAGCCGTCCGGTCCCGACACCGAGCTCGATCACCCGCCCGCCCTCGCCCGCGAGGTCGACGACCCGCGCGACGGTCGCGTCCACGTCGGTCACCTCGGCGTACCACTCGTCGTACACGTCGGCGAACCCGGCGCCGTAGGAGGTGTTGTCGTAGCCGCGCATCGTGGGCAGTGTCGCGCACCCGGCTCCGGGTCGAACGATGATGAGCCGACTGTGGCGTCCGCAGCCTGCGAAGATGTCGCCACGACGACTCGCTGACCAGTCCCGCCGACCCGAACGACCAGCCGCTGCATGACCCGCCGACCTGAACGCGCCGACCGCGCCTGATTCCGTGACCCCGGAACCCGCCGCCCGCTGGGAGCCGCTCGACGCGCCGGTCGCCACGCCCCGCGTCGCGCCCCGAGCGGCCGCTCCCGCGGTGCGCCCGTTGCGACTGCGCCGCAGCCGCGGCCCTGTCC
>JABDKP010000182.1 GCA_013002175.1 Ilumatobacter sp. | reverse complement strand
CACCCGCGCCGCGCACCCCCGCACCCGCGCCGAGCACCACCGCACCCGCGCCGAGCACCACCCCTCCCGCGCCGCGCACCACCATCCCCCCGACGACGCCGCCTGTCCCCGGCACGCCACCGGCCGGATCCAACCGGATCGGCGACAAGGTGTGGCACGATCTCGACGGTGACGGCGCGCTCGACGCCGGCGAACCCGGATTGCCGGGCGTCGCGGTCACGGTCACGTGGCTCGGACCCGATCGCGAACGAGGGGGCGGTGACGACGTCGTGATGCAGGTGGCGGTCACCGACGGCAACGGGATGTACCTCGTGACCGGCCTTCCGGACGGCCGCTTCTCGGTCGACGTCACCGGCGGCGTCCCCGCTGGAAAGCGCATCACGTTCGACCCGCAGGGGACGAGCAACCCTGACGGCCGCAGCACGGTCACCGTGTCGGGCGGGCGGCAGAACATCGACCAGGACTTCGGCTACGTCGGTACGGCGCCCCCGCCCACGACTCCGCGCCTCGGATCGATCGGCGACATGATCTTCCAGGACACCAACGGCGACGGCGCGATGGGCGACCCGGCCGATGAGCCCGGTCTGTCCGGCGTGGATGTCGTGCTGACGGGCGCCGGCCCGGACGGCGTGTTCGGTACGGGCGACGACCTGATCCGATTCGCCACGACCGACCAGAACGGCAAGTACCTGTTCTCCGACCTCGCCCCAGGGGACTACCACGTCGAGGTCGGAGGGGTCTTCGCCTTGCCGAACTCGTCGAACACCGCAGATCCTGACGGCGTCAACGACTCGAAGACGCAGATCTCGCTCGCGCCGGGCGAGGACGTTCGCAACGCGGACTTCGGATACCAGCCGGCACCACCGACCTTCGGCGGGATCCAGGGAAACATCTACCTCGACAGCAACGCCAACGGACAACAGGACGCCGGCGAAGCGTTGCTGGCAGGCGTGACGGTCACGCTGACCGGCCCCGGCCCGGACGGCCAACTCGGCACCGCCGATGATGTCGTCCGCACGACCGTGACGAACGCCGACGGCAGTTACTTCTTCGGCGATCTCCCGCAGGACGAGTACCGCGTGACGGTCACCGCCGGGCTGCCGGCCGGGGCGACCAACACGGAGGACCCTGACGGCGTCAGCGACTCGACGACGCTCGTGTTCTCCCCGCCCCGGAGCGTCTTCACCGGTCTCGACTTCGGGTACACCACGCCCTCCACGCCCGGATCGACCGTCCCGGGTACACCGACGACCGTGCCGGGCACACCCACGACCGTCCCGGGCACACCCACGACCTCCGTCGTGGTCGACCCGACGCCCCCACCGGGCGTGCCGACCGGCGGGCTGACCGGACTCGTCGCGCTGGACAGCCGGAACTCGGCCGGCGCCTGCGCGACCGCCGGCGCCGGGATCGGCGTGCGCGTGCGCGACGCGAACGGCACGGTCGTCGCGACGACGGCAACCAACCCCGGCGGCCGGTGGGTCGTGGGCAACCTCGTCCCGGGCGTGTACACCGTCGAGTTGGTGCCGCACACGTTCCCGAGCGGCGTCGTGGTCGTGCTGGACAGCGACGGTGTGCGGGACGGGCGCGTCGTCGTCACCGTTCGAGCGAATGCGGTGACCGAGGTCGGCTGCTTCGGGCTCGCCCCGGGGACCACGCAGGACCGCAAGGACCCAGGTAGCCCTGCGCTCCCCGCGACCGGGTCGCCGACCGACGCGATGATCCCCATCGCCTTCGCATTGGTGCTCGCCGGCGTCGTGCTGACACTGGCCCGCCGCCGACCGGACGAAACATCCTGACGGGGCGGTCGCCGTCCCGGCGGCTCAGCTCCAACGATCGTGGCGGACGAGTTCGTCCAACGGCACGCGTGTCCGCTTGAGCGGGCTGTCGGGATGGTCCTCGACGGGGTAGCCGAGCGTGATCACCATCGGCATCGCCCAGTCGTCGGGGAGTCCGACCGCAGCCTGCGCACGGTCGGCGTGGTGCAGGGTCACCGGGCAGCTGCCGACCCCCTCGGCGTGCGCGGCGATCATCATGTTCTGCGCCTGCCGGCCGACGTCGAACAGCCGCAGCTCGGCCGCCGGTGATGCGACGCCGACGATCGCAGCCGATGACCCGATCCACGACGAGTAGTCGCCCGCGTCCGCCAGCGCATCCTGCACGCTCTGGTCGGTGACCACGATCAACCGGTTCACCTCGACGTTCTTGGCGCTGCCTGCCATCCTGCCCGCCTGCAGGACCCGTCCCAGCACGTCGTCCGGGATGGCGCGGGTCGTGTACACCCGCAGGTCGCGCTTGCCGATGATCGCCTCGTACGGAGTCATCGAACCAGTGTTCCACGCTCGATGACGTCCGACCTCCTTGCGCCGATCACCGGTACAGTCGGAGCAGTGAGAGGTCGGGCCGGTTCGCTGCTCGGGGCGGCACTGGTCGCGCTGGCGGGTTGCGCGTCCGGCGCTGCCGACGGCGCAGACAGCGAGGCGACGACCGCACCCACGACGTCCGTACCGGCCGACTCGGTCACGACCGCCGCGGCCACCCCGACGCCCACCACCGTCTCGACGGACGCGGCCGCCGACTCGATCGAGGAGTCGTGCACGGTCACCGTGGTCAGCGGCGACTTCCTGGCGAAGATCTCGGCACGTCTCGACGGCATCACCGTCGATGAGCTGCAGGCCGAGAACCGGATGACCGACGACCACATCATCCACCCCGGCGACGAGCTCGACGTCTGCATCGACAACGACGTCGACGACGTGACCGGGGCGTCACGCCTCGCTCCCCCACCGGCTGCCGTCCGCCGCCAGCAGGAGAAGCTGAACGACCTGTTCGCCCCCTACGTGATCGCCGACCTCGCGGTCGACGGTGACTCCGGCCCGCTCACCCGCCAGCTGCTGTGCGCCGCGCGGATGGGCCTCGGCCTCCCGGTGAGCGCGACCAACATGCAGCCCGGAGGCGATGACGAGGCAACGCTCTTCGACGCGACCTCGCTGTCGGTCCCGGCCGGCGCGGCCGTCTGGTCGAGCCGCTGGGTGCTCGTCGACAAGACCTGCCAGGTGATCTTCACCGGCGAGGGCAACAACGGGATCGACAACGTCTTTCCCACCTCCACCGGCGAGCCCGGTTTCGAGACTCGCGACTCCCAGGGCGTCGCCGCGTTCCGCTTCGACCCGGCACTCGACACCGGCGGCTGGCACGACAGCTCGCGGTTCCCGGTCGAGGCCGACAACCCCCTCAACGGCAACATGTACAAGCCGATCTACTTCAACAACGGTCAGGCGATCCACGGCGCCAACTACGTACCGCCCGACCCGCGCAGCAAGGGCTGCGCCCGCATGTTTCCCTGGCATCAGGACCTGCTGATCTCATGGCTCGGCCTCAGTGACGTCACCGCGCCCACCTGGAACGAGTCGCGGATCGGGGCGACCGTCACGGTGCAGGGCGACTATCGCCCCGCCGACTGAGCCGGCGCCTGTCAGCCGGCCGGCGCTGCCCCGTAGTGGCGCAGCTCGACGATCGTGCCATCGGGGTCGCGAACGTACAGCGAACTCCCCATCCCGCGCGCGCCGAAGCGTGGCCCGGGACCGTCGACCACGTCGAACTCGCCCGCGTCGGCCAGCGCGACGAGATCGGTCTCGGCGATCTCGATGCAGAAGTGGTCGAGGTGACCGCCGCCGCTCGGTCCGTCGGCCGGGACGAGGTCGATGATCGTCCGGTCGTCGACCCGCACGGACGGGAACGGCGCGCCGCCGGCACGCCACTCGTCGACGCGAACCGGCGCGAGGCCGAAGCGATCGAGGTACCAGCGCAGCGTCGTCTCGACATCTGCGCACCGCAGCACCAGGTGATCGAGACCGATGACTCGGACGTCGTGACCGTCTTCACTCATTGCGCACCCGCTCCTTCGCTCTCCGATACGCGCCGACGGCGACCCCGGACGATCGCGTCGTCCCAGGTCGCCGTCGTGCAGGCATCGCGGCCGATGTCAGGCGACGTCGAACCGGTCGAGGTTCATCACCTTGTCCCAGGCAGCGACGAAGTCGCGAGCGAACTTGTCGCCGGCGTCGGCGCTGCCGTACACCTCCGAGATCGCCCGCAGCTGCGAGTTCGACCCGAAGATCAGGTCACACCGCGTGCCCGTCCACTTCAGCGTGCCGCTGGCGCGGTCACGACCCTCGAACAGGTCCTCGGACTCGGAGGTCGGCTTCCATCCCGTGCTCATGTCGAGCACGTTGACGAAGAAGTCGTTCGTCAGCGTGCCCGGCTGCGACGTGAAGACGCCGTGCTCGGACCCGCGTGCGTTCGCACCGAGGGCGCGCAGGCCGCCGACGAGCACCGTCATCTCCGGTGCGCTCAGCGTCAGCAGCTGTGCCCGGTCGACCATCAACTCCTCGGCGGGACGGGTGTGGCCCTTGCCGAGGTAGTTGCGGAATCCGTCAGCGGTCGGCTCGAGTGGTGCGAACGAGTCCGCGTCGGTCTGCTCATCGGTCGCGTCGGTGCGACCCGGGGTGAACGGCACGCTGACGTCGTGGCCGGCGCTCCGCGCTGCGGACTCGACCGCGGCGCATCCGCCGAGCACGATCAGGTCGGCGAGCGACACCTTCGTGCCCGATGAGTTGAAGTCGCTCTGGATGCCTTCGAGCACGCCGAGGATCCGCCGCAGCTCGGCCGGGTTGTTGACCTCCCAGTCGTTCTGCGGGGCGAGGCGGATGCGGGCACCGTTGGCGCCGCCCCGCTTGTCGCTGTCACGGTACGTCGATGCCGACGCCCATGCCGTGGTCACGAGATCCGAGACGCTCAGCCCCGAGTCCATCAGCGTCGACTTGAGCGACGCGATGTCCGCATCACCGATCAGCGGATGCTCGGCCGCGGGCACCGGGTCCTGCCAGAGCAGGTCTTCGTCGGGGACCTCGGGGCCGAGGTAGCGCACCTTCGGGCCCATGTCCCGGTGGAGCAACTTGAACCATGCCCGGGCGAACGCGTCGGCGAGCTGGTCGGGATGCTCTTGGAATCGGCGGGAGATCTCGACGTAGACCGGATCGGTGCGCAGCGCCATGTCCGCCGTGGACATCATCGGGGCGTGCTTCTTCGACGGGTCGTGCGCGTCGGGAACGATGTCCTGCGACTCGGGGTTGACCGGTCGCCACTGCTTCGCACCGGCGGGGCTGTCGTGGACCTCCCACTCGTTGCCGAACAGGGTGTCGAAGTAGCTGCTGTCCCACGTGATCGGCGTCGCCGTCCAGGCCCCCTCGACACCGCTCGTCGTCGTGTCTGCGCCCTTGCCGGTGCCCAAGCTGTTGATCCAGCCGAGGCCCATCTGCTCGATCGGGGCGCCCTCGGGTTCGGGGCCGACGAGCTCGGGGTCACCCGCGCCGTGGGCCTTGCCGAACGTGTGGCCGCCGGCGATCAGTGCGACGGTCTCCTCGTCGTTCATCGCCATCCGGGCGAACGTCTCGCGGATGTCGCGGCCCGACGCCATCGGGTCGGGGTTGCCGTTGGGGCCCTCCGGGTTGACGTAGATCAGGCCCATCTGCACCGCCCCGAGCGGCTTCTCCAGCTCGCGGTCGCCCGTGTAGCGCTCGTCGCCGAGCCAGGTCGTCTCCGGACCCCAGTAGATGTCCTCGCGGGGCGCCCAGACGTCGGCGCGGCCGCCGCCGAAGCCGAACGTCTCGAAGCCCATCGACTCGAGCGCGACGTTTCCGGTGAGCAGGAACAGGTCGGCCCACGAGATCTTGCGGCCGTACTTCTGCTTGATCGGCCGAAGCAGCGCGTGGGTCTTGTCGAGGTTGCCGTTGTCGGGCCAGCTGTTGAGCGGCGCGAAGCGCTGGCCGCCGGTGCCACCACCCCCGCGGCCGTCCTCGATGCGGTAGGTGCCGGCGCTGTGCCACGCCATCCGGATGAAGAACGGGCCGTAGTGGCCGTAGTCCGCCGGCCACCAGTCCTGGGAGTCGGTCATCAGGTCGCGCAGGTCCTGCTTCAACGCCTCGTAGTCGAGGCTCTTGAACTCCTCGGCGTAGTCGAAGTCCTCACCCAGCGGGTCGGATGCGGGATGGTCCTGATGGAGGATCCGCAGGTTCAACTGCTGCGGCCACCAGTGGGCGTTGGCGACGGATCCCTTCGCGGTGATGCCGGCGTTGGGCCCGTGCATCACCGGGCATCCCTTGTCGTTGTCGTTGATCTGCCAGACGTCGGTCGTCTCGGACATTGGTGCTCCTTGATGGATGGATTGCGGTGTGGTGGTTGGTACGGAGTGTTCGGTGGATGGTTCGCTGATGGTCGCCGGACGTCAGCCCGGCCGAGAGCCGGACGACCTCGATCTGGTGGTGCCGTCGGGTGCCGTCGACGTCCGGCACGACGGGCAGCGGCCCCAGTACACCACCTCGGCTTCGTCGATCTCGAAGCCATGGTCGTCGTCGGCGGTGAGGCACGGCACGTCGCCGACGGCGCAGTCGATGTCGAACATGGAGCCACAGCCGCGACAGATCAGGTGATGATGGTTGTCGCCGACGCGGTCCTCGTACCGGGCCGCCGACCCGGCCGGCTGGATCCGGCGCACGAGGTGCTTGTCGACGAGGACGCCGAGCGTGTCGTAGACCGCCTGGCGCGAGATCGACCCGATCACGGACCGCACCTCGTCGGTCAGTTCATCGGCGGTGACGTGGGGCCGGGTCGAGACCGCGCGCAGGATCGCCAGGCGCTGTGCGGTGACCTGGACGCCATGGTCGCGGAGGAGTTGCTCGACGTCGGCGGCCATCGATGTCATCTCAGCACGGATTCTGGACACAGTCAAGTCCTGGATCGACCCAGGAGACGTACCTCGCTCAGCCGGCGAGGGAACCGCCGAAGATCTGCCAGGCGAGCACCGACTTCGCGGCGAGGCTGAGCACGAGGTACGTCTGCTCGCCGAACAGGTAGTCGGCCCAGCGACCGACCTCGCGGTACTGCAACCACTGGTTGACGCCGAAGCTGAAGAAGAACACGAACTGGGCGACGACGATGCCGTAGACGAAGCCGGGGACCGTCTCGGACCCGACGACGTTGATCGCGATCGCCACCCACGGCGCCAACCCGGCAATCGTGCCGAACCAGAACGGCAGCATCGTCGTCGCATCACGATCGGGCGGGTTGGCCCGTTCCTGGAGCCAGCCGAACAGGATCATCGCCACGTTTGCACCGATGACCGCGACGACGGCCGAGATGTCGGTGATCCCGCTGTACGCCGCGATCAGCACCACCATCAGCGTTGCGCTCAGGCTGTACTCGATCCAGCGCATGCGATTGATGCCGGCGACGAGGTCACGCTCGTACGTGGAGCGGAGCACGGACGCCGTCACCCCGTGGTCGAGGGCGGCGAGCAGCAGGAACAGCGCGACGGCCGGCCCGATCGGGATGTCGAAGAACGGCTCCGACGACGGAGCGGTCGCGCCCGGCGGGCCGGTCGGGAACGTCGACGTGATCGTGATCGCGAAGTCACTCGCCAGGACGACGACGACGATGGCCTGCGCGGCGTGGAGCACCGTGAGGCCGACGTTCCAGCGCCACAGGCGGTTCAGTCGCTGGTCACGTGTGTCGGAGCCGCTCGCCATGAAGTGTCCAGCGTGGCGGATGGGACCGCCGGGTGACGAAGCGAACGCCCGCAGGATCCCACACGGCTCGCACCGGTCAGGTGAATGCCGACATCGTCGCGGCCAGGCGGGAGCACTCGTCGTCCGCCAGTTCGATGAACTCCTCGGCGGCCGGCGACAACGTTCGCCCCGCCCGCCAGGCGAGGGTGATCTGGCGGGGCGGGAGCACCGGCTCGAGCCGATGGAACGACAGTCGCGGGTCCTCGATCTCGAGGCAGAGGAACGGCAGGATCGCCACCCCCATGCCGGACCTGACCATCGCCGCGACCGTTCCGTTGTCCTCGGAGCGAAAGACGTAGGTCGGGTCGCACCCGGCGGCGCGCAGGCTCCCCTCGTTCAGCAGCTGGCAGGAGTGCGGCTGCTGGCCGATCATCGGTTCACCGACCAGGTCGCTCACGTTGACGGGGCCGTCGGGAAACCGCCCCGGCTGGGCGAGCAGGACGAAGGGGTCGTCGAGCAAGTGGCGACATTCGAACTCGGGAGCAGGAGCGCCGCCGATGAAGCTCACGTCGACCTCGCCGGCGGCGAGCAGCCCGTTCAGCTCGTGGTCGTCCGGGCTCTCGCGACCGCGGATCTCGAGATCGGGGTGACGAGTCCGCATGCTGCGCACGAGCGCCGGCAGCACGGCGGACGAGACGCTCTGGAACGTGCCGACCGTCAGTCGTCCGACGCCGCCGTTGCGGAACCGGTCGAGTTCGTCGTGCATCGAATCGGCGCGGCTGAGGAGCTCGCGTCCGTGCCGGAGCACCACGTCGCCGAACGGCGTCAACTCGACCGGCCGCGGGCCACCGGGGCGGTCGAACACCCTCTCCCCGACGAGCCGTTCGAGCGCTGCGATCTGTTGGCTGATCGCCGACTGCGTGTAGCCGAGTCGGTCTGCGGCCCTGCCGAACGTGCCTTCGCTCGCCACCGCGTCGAGGGCGACCAAGTGCCGCAGTTCGAGTTCTCGGAGGGCTGACATGAACATCAGCCTATCTAATGATCATCAGCAAAATCTATCGCTAGTGATTGTGACCCGATGTTCGTAGCGTCAACCACATCGACATCCATCCACCCTCACGAGGAGGAGACATCATGAACGACAACCCGACGGCCACCAGCGTCCACCGTGAGATCGACCGCCTCGCATGGGCGATCGAGCGAGACGGCATCGAGCGCGCCGGCGGCGCCGACATCGACGGCATCGTCGCCCACGCCCGCACGACCTCGGCCTCGCCCGTGCTCATCGACGTGCTCGCCGATGGAACGCAGCCCGCGAACGCCCGCACGCGCGCGTTCGGCATGGTCGCGCTCCAGGCCAGCCGCCCCGCCGCATAGCGCCGCGGTCAGCGCTCAGAGCTCGACGTGCGGGCCGCGTGGCAGGAGTTCGCCGACGGTCGCATCGGAGGTCGGGCCGCTGTCGTCGTCGCCGACCACGATCCGCAACTCGTCACCACCGAGCTCCAGCGCGACCTGCAGGCAGGCGCCGCACGGCCACGTCAGGCCGCCATCGGTGTCGGGCGCGGCGAGTGCGAGCGTGACCGGGCGGGTGCCTCCGACGACGGCGTTGAACATCGCGACGCGTTCCGCGCACATTGCGAGGCCGAGCGACACGTTCTCCACGATCGTCCCGTGAATCAACGATCCGTCCGTGCCGACGACGACTGCGCCGGTCCGGAACTTCGAGAACGGCGCGTAGGAATGCTCGATGTTGCGACGTGCCGCCGCGATCAACTCGTCATCGGTCATGTCGTGGCCACTCGGTCAGATCCCATGTGCGACCGAGCGTACTCACCCCGCCGACAGTGAGCCCGGCCGGTCGGCCCGGTTGCGCGGGACCCTCGTCGTGTTCAGCTCGCCAGGGCGACGTCCTCGCAACGTTCGACAGCCCGTTCGATCGACTCCTCGTCGAGGATCAGGATCGATGTCAGCCACATGCCGTTCTGGATGACGAGCACGTCCGCCGCTCGACGCTGCACCTCTGTGTCGCTGAGGTGCGGGCGTGCGGCTGCGATCAGCGCGGCCAGCCCGTCGCGGTACCGCGTCTGGCCCGCGTTGTTGATCTCCGCGAACACCGGGTCGACACTCGCCAGCGACCAGAGCTGGAGCCGCAGGCCGAGGTAGTCGGTCGCGAGGAACTCGGCGTCGCGCACCCGCCGCAACGCGTACCGCAGACGAGCCTCCGGATCGAGCCGTGTGTCCGGCTCGACGATCCGCGCGTCCTCGTCGCCGAGCCGCCGCAGCGCGGCCGCGATCAGCGAGGTCTTGTCGTCGAAGTAGTAATTGATCAAGCCGAGCGCGACGTTCGCCTCTTTCGCGACGGCCCGCATGCTCACACCGGCGACGCCGCCTCGGGCGAGCACGGTCAGCACGGCGTCGAGGATGTGGTTCTCCTTGTCGCTCAGTTCGGTGCGCCCAGGTGGGTGTTCGAAGACGGTCACGGTTCCTCAGTCGTGCGCAACGGGCCGGTGGAGCGCAGCATTGCGGTGATCAGCGCGTCGCGCCGAACGGACAGCTCGGCGGTTGTCTGCTCGCCCGACGCGTCGGACATCTGGCGGACGAGTTCGGCCGCGATCTCGTCGTCGAGGTGGAGGTCACCGAGGTCGTCCCACCAGCGGTTGAAGCTGGCGGTGTACCGCTGGCAGAACGAGGCGAGGCCGCCCTCACCTGCGCCGAGGTGGAACAGGGTCGTCGGCCCCATCGCCGCCCACCGCAGCCCGGGGCCGGCCCACACCGCGGTGTCGACGTCGGCCAGCGACGCCACACCTTCGTTGACGAGATGGATCGCCTCCCGCCAGAGCGCGGCCTGCAGGCGGTTGGCGACGTGGCCCGGGACCTCGCGCTGCACCTCGATGGTGACCTTGCCGACCGACTCGTAGAACCCACGGGCCGCGTCGACGACCCCGGGTGCGGTGTGCTCGTTGCCGAGCACCTCGACGAGGGGAATCAGGTGTGGCGGGTTGAACGGGTGGCCGAGCACGAAACGCGACGGCGACGTCCACCCGCCCTGCATCTCGGTCAGCGTGAGTCCCGACGCGGACGACGCGACGACCGCATCGGCGTCGAGCACCGTTTCGATCTGCGCGAACAGCGCGTGCTTGACGTCGAGCAGTTCTGGGACGCTCTCCTGGACGAACTGCGCGCCGTCCACCGCGGCGCGTGCGTCGTCGTGGAACGACACCGCCTCAGGGTTCCCCCGGTCGGCGAGGCCGAGCTCGACGAGCGTCGGCCAGGCCGTCTCGACGTACGCGCGCACCTGCTGCTCGGCGCCCGGCGCGGGGTCGAACACCGCGACCGACTTGCCGGCCGCGAGGAACAGTGCGGTCCAGCTCGCGCCGATCACTCCCCCGCCGAGTGCCGCTGTCCGGGTGATCGCGATCGGGTCGTGCATGTCAATGGGCGAACATCACGTGGCGGACGGCGGTGAACGACTCCAGCGAGAACACCGACATGTCGCAGCCGGTGCCCGACCCCTTCATCGCGGCCCACGGCATTTCCGGTGTGGCGACGCCGTGAGTGTTGACCCAGGTGAACCCGTAGCGCAACCGGCTGGTGACGTCCATCGCGCGCCCGGTGTCGGCGGTCCACACCGACGAGGCGAGGCCGTACCTCCCGGCATTGGCGGCCGCGACGGCTTCGTCGGCGTCCGCAAAGTGCGACACCGACACGACCGGCCCGAACACCTCGCTGCACGCGATCTCGGCGTTGCTGCCCGCGTCGGCCACGATCGTCGGCGGATAGAAGAAGCCGGGTCCGTCCGCGCCGGTACCCCCGGTGACGACCTCGGCATCTGCGCGAGCCCGGTCGACGAACCCGGCGACGCGGTGACGGTGCTGCTCGCTGACGAGTGGTCCCATCTCGGTACCGTCGGAACGTGGATGCCCGACCGTGATGTCGCCGACCGCATCGGCGAGCGCGGCGACGAGGTCGTCGTAGATGCCGGACTGCGCCATGATCCGGCACGGCTGGGCGCAGTCCTGCCCGGCGTTGAAGAACGACCCCTCGCGGATCGTCTGCACGACCGCGGCGAGGTCGGCGTCGTCGAACACGATCACCGGCGCCTTGCCGCCCAGCTCGAGGTGGACGTGGCGGATCTGCTGCGATGCCGCCCGCATCGCCGCCATCCCGGTCGCGGGCGACCCGGTGACGCTGATCGCCTCGACGTCCGCGGAGTTGATCAGCCGTTCGCCGACGGTCGGGCCGTCGCCGTGGACGACGTTGACGACGCCGGGCGGGACGACATCGGCGAGCAACTCCGCGAGGCGCAGCGTCGACAGCGGGGTGATCTCCGACGGTTTGAGCACGACGGTGCACCCCGCGGCCAGCGGTGCGGCGAGCTTCCACGCAGCCATCATCAGCGGGTAATTCCACGGGGCGATCGCCGCGACCGGGCCGATCGGGTCGCGGCGGATCATCGACGTGTGGCCCTCGACGTACTCGCCGGCGGCGACACCGGAGATCGTCCGCGCTGCCCCGGCCATGAAGCGGTAGGTGTCGATCGTCAGCGGCATCTCGTCGTCGTGCGCGGACGGCCACGGCTTGCCGACGTCGAGCGATTCGAGCGCCGCGAGTTCCGCGCTGTGCTCCTCGATCACGTCGGCGACCGCGTGCAGCAGCGCCGAGCGTTCGGCGGGCGTCGTCCGTGACGACGTGGCGAACGCGCGAGCCGCCGCCGCAGTCGCCGCATCGACCTGCTCTGCGCTCGCCGTCGGGATCGACGCGATCACGTCGCCGGTGGCCGGGTCGACGACGTCGACCGGGGGGCCGCCGCCGTCGACCAGTTCGCCACCGACGAGCAGTCGTGTCGCGGTGGGGGCGACGGCGTCCAGCTCAGAAGTTGACATGGTCCGCTCCTTTCAGCCCGAGGCGCTCACGCGCCTGCGCGGGCGTTGCGACCCGCAGGCCGAGGGCCTCGACGATCGTGCGGATCTTCTCGACCTGTGCGGCGTTCGACGGCGTCAGCTGGCCTGGCCCGATGTACAGGCTGTCCTCCATCCCGACGCGCAGGTTGCCGCCGAGCATCGCGGCCTGGGTGGCGAACGACATCTGATGGCGCCCGGCGGCGAGCACCGACCACTCGTACGAGTTGCCGAACAGCTTGTCGGCGATCGTGTGCATGTGCATCAGGTTGTCGAGGTCGGCGCCGACGCCGCCGAGCACGCCGAAGACCATCTGTACGAAGAACGGCGGCTCGATCCAGCCCTGGTCGATCAGCCACGACAGGTTGTAGAGGTGACCGAGGTCGTAGCACTCGAACTCGAAGCGCGTGCCGTGGTTCTGGCCGAGTTCCTTCACGATGTACTCGAGGTCGGCGAACGTGTTGCGGAAGATGAAGTCGCGCGTCATCTCGAGGAACTCGGGTTCCCAGTCGTGCTGCCAGTCGCGGTACTTGTCGAGCATCGGGAACAGCCCGAAATTGAGCGAACCGACGTTGAGCGACGCCATCTCGGGTGACGTGCTCGTCGCCGCGAGCAGCCGCTCCTCACGGCTCATCCCGAGGCCGCCGCCGGTCGACACGTTGATCACCGCATCGCACGCCCCCTTGATTTTCGGCAGGAACTCCTGGAACAGCTCGGGCCGCGGGTCGGGTTTGCCCGTCTCGGGGTCGCGAGCGTGGAGGTGGATGATCGACGCGCCCGCCTCGGCTGCGCCGATCGACGCCTCGGCGATCTGGTCGGGCGTGATCGGCAGCGTCGATGACATCGTCGGGGTGTGGATGCCGCCGGTCGGCGCGCACGTGATGATCACCGGGTTGGTCGACATCAGAACCTCATCTGTTGGACTTGTGCGGAGATGCCGCCGTCGAGCACCCAGAGCTGACCGGTCGCGTAGCGCGCCTCGTCGGATGCCAACCAGTTGACGAGGTTCGCCATGTCGGTCGGCGTGCCGATCGTGCGCAGCGGGTGAACGGCGCTCGCCTCGGCGCGAGCAGCCTCGGGGTCGACGCCGTCGGGCACGAACTGGGCGAGCATCGGCGTGTCGATGTAGCCGGGGCAGATCGCGTTGACCCGGATCCCCTCCGGGCCGTGGTCGCAGGCCATCGCCTTCGTCAGCGCGTGGACCGCGCCCTTCGTCGCGCAGTATGCGGCGAGCTTCGGGTCGGCGATGAAGCCGTCGTACGAACCGAAGTTGATGATCGACGGGTTCCCTCCGTCGGACGCGGACCGGCGCAGCAGCGGCAGTGCGTACTTCGACGCGAGGAACGTGCCGGTGACGTTGATCGCCATGATCCGGTTCCACTGGTCGAGGGTCGTCTCCTCGACCGTCAGCTCCAGCTCGATGCCCGCCGCGTTGACGAGCACGTCGAGTCGGCCGTGCTTCTCTTCGATCAGAGCGATCGCTGCCTGCACGTCCGCTTCGGACGTGACGTCGAGTCGGACGAACGTGCCGTGCCCGCTGGCGTCGCCGAGGCTGCCCGCCGCGGACAGGTCGCCGGCGTACACGTGGGCACCTTCGGCGTCGAACCGGTCGCAGATCGCCCGCCCGGCCCCACCGCACCCTCCGGTGACGAGCGCGATCCGGCCGTCCAGCATCCCCCGGCCGGTCATCCGGACGTCACCTGCCGCCCCGACGGGTGAACGGTCACCGGTGTGGTGTAGGCGTCGAGGACGAGGCCGTGGAAGTGGTGGAGCGCGTGCTCGGACAGACCCGACCCGATCATCCCGGACGTGTCGGTGACGATCCGGCCCTGGGTGAACGCCGGTGTCGACATGCCGCGCTGCACGCTCTCGACGAGCGCGATGTCCTCGACCTGGAGCACCTCGTCGAGGTAGCGCATCGACTCCTGCTCGGCCGCGTCGGGCGTCGGCGTCTCGAGGTAGAAGTCGTACGTCTCGAGCGTGCGGTCGTGGCCGACCGGAATGATCTGCAGCACGATCATGTTGCCGCGGCCCGGGTACCGCATGAGGCACGTGTTCGGCCACAGCCACCAGACCGCGTGGTCGCGAACGGTCGCGTCGCTGACGTCGTACGCGCTGTTCGCCGAGCGGCCGGCCTCGGCCATGTGACTGGAGTAGATGCCGTGCGTCGTGACCGTGTAGGTGTCCATGTCGACCAGCGACACGAAGTCCTTGTGGGCGATGTGGCAGTGGTAGCACTCGAGGAAGTTGTCGACGACGTTCTTCCAGTTCGATGCGATGTCATAGGTGAGCCGCTTGGCGAACGTCAGCCGTTCGATGTCCGGCGCCCAGTGTGCGATCTCGGCGGCGAGGCCACCGGCCTGCTCGGCGAGCGGCACCGCGTCGACGTCGAGGTTGACGAAGACGAAGCCACCGAACTCCTCGACGCCGATCTGGTCGAGGCAGATCTCCGCCGGGACGAAGTCGACGAGGTGCTGCGTCTTGCGCGCAACGGTGAGCTGCCCACCGAGGTCGTACGTCCAT
Organism: Ilumatobacter sp.; assembly: GCA_013002175.1. GTDB lineage: Bacteria > Actinomycetota > Acidimicrobiia > Acidimicrobiales > Ilumatobacteraceae > Ilumatobacter_A. Next base: position 32,316 of record JABDKP010000182.1, on the reverse strand, counting down.
CCGTGGTACGGGCACACGATCGCCCCCGCCGTCCCTTCGCCGTCGAGCAGTTGGTGCGCCCGGTGCTGGCACACGTTGTAGAACGCCCGCAGCTGATCGTCGCGGTCGCGCACGGCGACGATCGGCATGCCGGCCACCTCGCCGGCGACGTAGCTGCCGGGAGCGCGCAGCTTCTCTGTGTGGCACAGCCATTGCCAGGTGCGACCGAACACCGCGCGCTGTTCGAGTGCGAACCACTCCGGACGGGTGTAGGCGTCGGCGTGCAGCGACATCGACGCCGCCGGATCGGCGCGGTAGCCCGTCGCGATGTCGGCGGGCGTGGTCATTGCGGTTCTTCCCATCGGGGGTAGCGCAGCCGGGGCCCGGTCTCGGCCCAGTCCTGGTGGTTGCGGACGTACTGGTCGGCGACGTCGTTGCTCGGGAGGTGATCCCACGACACGAGGCGCGACGACGTGGCCATCGCCTCGTGGATCGAGCGGCGCCCGTGCTGCGACGTGAGCACCCGCTCGCGGATCGCGTCACTGTCCCAGCGGCACGACACCTCGGCGGCGAAACGTGCGGCCAGTTCGGCGTGCGCGGGGTCGTCGGCGAGGTTCACCCGTTCGAGCGGATCGGCGGCCACGTCGTAGAGCAACGGCGGGTCGGTGTCGCAGTGGATGTACTTGTGGTCGCCACGCCGGATCATGAACATCGGGTGCGACGTCATCTCGGCGGTGTACTCGCCGGTCGTCTCGTCGACGTCGTCGGTTCCGCCGGTCGCGGCGGGCCAGAGGCTGCGACCGTCGAGCTCGGTGCCGAGTTCCGGCCACGGGCCGCCTTCGGTGGCGATGTCGAGCAGTGTCGGCAGCAGGTCGAGGTGGGAGCAGACGTTCGGCACCGTCGACCGTGCGACATCGGGCCCGGCGATCACGAGTGGGACGCGGGCGGAGCGCTCGTGGAACGACATCTTGAACCAGGCACCCCGGTCGCCGAGCATGTCGCCGTGGTCGCTCGTGACGATCACGACCGTGTCGTCGAGCTTGCCGAGTTCGTCGAGCGTCGCCACGAGGTCGCCGATCCAGTTGTCGAAGTAGCTCGTGTTCGCGTAGTAGGCGCGGCGCGCGTTGCGTACCTGATCGTCGGTGGTCTCGACCGTGTCGGCCTCGATCCCGGCGCGGATTCGTCGGGTGTGCGGGTCGGCCGTGGTGAGGTCGTACGTCTCGGGCAGGTCGATGGCGGCGTTGTCGTACCGATCCCACCACTCGGGCCGCGCGACGTACGGATCGTGGGGGTGGATGAACGACGCGCACAGGAAGAAGGGTCGCTCGTCGGCGTCTCGGGCGATGTCGTAGAGCTTGCGTCGCGCCGTTCGGCCGACCTCATCGTCGAAGTCGATCTGGTACGTGGCGACCGCCTGACCGGCCTCCCGGACCACGTCCATGTTGTGGTACCACTTGCCGATCCGCTCGCCGGAACGGTCCCAGTTCGGCGTCCACGCAAAGTCGGCCGGGTAGATGTCGGTCGTCAGCCGCTCCTCGAAGCCGTGGAGTTGGTCGGGCCCGACGAAGTGCATCTTCCCCGTCAGCACGGTGCGGTAGCCACATCGAGCGAGATGGTGGGCGATCGTCGGCGTCGCTGCGGGGAACTCGCTGGCGTTGTCCCACGCGCCGATCGCCGACACCGACCGGCCGGCGAGCATCGTGAACCGCGATGGCGCGCAGAGTGGCGAGTGGCAGTACGCGGCATCGAATCGTGCGCCGCGTTCGGCGAGCGCGTCGAGGTGCGGTGTCTGCACGATCGGGTGCCCGTACGTGCCGGTGAAGTGCGGCGCGAGCTGGTCGGCCATCACCAGCAGAATGTTGCGCATGTCCGAATCTTGAACGATCGTTCAACCACTGTCAACCGCGCTTGCTACCGTCGAGGTGATGAGCGCCGACGCACCGTCCCGTGAACTGATCGAGGGCAACCCGGTGTTGATCGTGATCGACATCCAGGGCGGCGGATCGACCGATGGGTCCCCGTCGTCGATGCCGTTCATGGACGGGTACGGCGAGCGGATGGAGCGTGCCCCCGGCCTGGTCGAGGCGGCGCGCCGCAACGGCGTGCCAGTCGTGTTCTTCCAGGAGGCGCATCGGCGCGACCTCGTCGACTTCGGCCGCGAGCTCGACGGCGCCGAGGGCGTCCACCTCTTGGAAGGCGATCCCGGCACCGACATCGCCGCGGAGCTCGGCGTCGGCCCGGACGACTACGTGATCCGCAAGCGCCGCTACTCGTGCTTCTTCGGCACCGAGCTGGAGATCCTGCTGAAGGGGCTCGATGCGGACACGCTGATCCTGATCGGCGGGCACACCGACGTGTGTGTGCACTACACCTTCGTCGACGCGCACCAGCACGACTACTTCTGCCGGGTCGTCGAGGACTGCGTCGCGGGATCGAGTCTCGACGCCCACGAGGCGTCGCTGCGTGCGATGGAGTACCTCCAGACGGGCGCGCGCCGCTCCACCGATGAGGTGATCGCGGCGTTCGAACACGCCGGTCGCGGTCGTTCGGGCGAGCCCTCACCGACGTCCGGGCCGGCGGTCGGCGATCGTGCCGAATCGTCAACCTGAGTTGACACACGCGTCAACCGGGGGTGACGGATTCAGCGGTCGGCGGTCAGGGAGGGGTCGGCGGTCCGCACACTGCGCCGGGCGCGTGCCCCGGTCACCCGTGAGCGCGGCAGCCGAGCGTCTCGCTCGCCACCGGACCCAGCCGCACGAGCGCTTCATACGACGACAGGTCGAGGCGGTGGAATCCGTTGATCAGCAGGACCGCCCGGCTGTCAGCGGTCGCGGGATCCGCGAGCGCCGCGTCGAGCGCGTCACGGAGCGGTTCGGGGTCGGGCGCAGCCGTGATCAAGGGCAGTGTCGGGACCGTCGGACCGTTGCCGACGACGACGAGGCCCCGTGTCAGAGACGGGACGTGGCGTTCCAGCAGCGCCCACGACACCGCGTCGATCGACGCGAGTGCCGCGTCGCCCGACCGCACCGCCTCGACGCTGGCACGATGTGACCCGGTCTCGACGAGTCGGCTGAAGAACGGTGCCGGACGTGCGGCGTCGGCCACGGCGACGCCGAGCGACACCCACCCGGACAGGCTGTCGGTGCCGTTCACCGCGGCGACGGTGTTGCGGAACGCGTCGAGCGGGCGCGCCTCGCTCGCGACGAGCACGCTGCCGTACTGCGGGCGACCGTCCGCACCGGCGATGTCGTAGTCGAACGCGCCGACGACCGTGACGGCGTCGCGCAGGTCGGTGACGAGCGGCCACCCGCACGTCTGCCCGAGCACGAGGTCCGGATCGCTCCACTCGACGCCGGGCGCGCCGGTCCACGTCAGTTCGCGCGGCGCGTCGTCGAGCCGCGACGCGACCGCTGACCAGAGCTGTTCACACGGAGCCCGGACCTCGTCGAGGTCGTACATCCGCAGCGCTGCGACGCCGGTCACGATGCCGGTTGCGGTGCCGGCTGCGGTGCCGGCTGGACGACCGGGCCCGCACGGCCATCCTCGAAGCCGCCGTCGAGGCCCGACTCCCGCCGGTGATCGGGGTACGTCGGGTGCACCAACACGTCGGTCGGCCGCAGCAGATGTCGGCGGACGACGTCGAGGTACCCGTCGTACCACCCCGCACCATCAGCGGCTGCTCGATCCGATTCGAGCGAGGCGGCGAGGCCGGGAAGGCGATACCACGGTGCGCCGGGACGGGCGTGGTGGGTGTGGTGGAGGTTGTTGTTGAGGAACAAGAGACTGAAGAATCGCCCGGAGCGCACGACCGCCGACCGGCTGGCTGTACCGGGGACCCAGCGATGCTCGCAGAACGAGCGCACGAGGCTCAAGCCGTGGCCGACGTAGATCGCGCCGAGGTACGTCCCGATCGGCATGCCGACCACGCCGACGACGAAGGAGCCGAGGACGACGCACCCGAGGAGATGCGCGGTCCACCACCGGCCGAGCGCGCGGTCCCCGCGGCGAATCTCGCGGAAGTGCGAGCCCCACACCGTCATGATCTCACGTGGCGGGCCGAGGAGCATCCGGCCGAGCAGCGTCGTGTGCGCGACCGCCACCCAGCGGCCGGCGTGCGACAACCGGCGCCACTCGTCAGGGGTGAAGTAGTAGCTCTCGACGTCGTCGAGCGGGTCGGTCAGCGACGGCGACGCGTGATGGCGCAGATGGTCACGTCGGTAGGCGAGATAGGGCAGGCGCGGCGACAGCGGGATCGACCCGAGCGCGTCGTTCGCGAGACGGTTCGGAAACGGGTGGCCGTGGATCACCTCGTGCTGCAGCGAGCCGTGCCATGCGAGCACGATCGCCAGTGCGAACGTCGTCGCCCACCACGGCACGAGCGGGTGACTGAGGACGATCGCCAGCCAACTGCCGTGCACCGCCACGGCCAAAGCCACCGTCGGCCACTCCACTCCCACCGGCGTGGTGTTCGCCCGTCCCGCCAGATTCATTGTCGATGCGATCCTCCTCACACCAACTCAACGGCAGGATCGGCCCGGCGCTCAAGACGCTCTTGCGCACAATCCATCGCATTTCAGCACGATTCAACACGATCGTTGTATAAACGCAACAGATGTGGCAGTCTCACCACATGAGTGAGACCGCGGCACCGTCGAACGGCGGCGCCGTGCTCGTCGGGTTCCGGGATCGCCTGCGCGAGCTGCTCGATGTCGAAGGGCGATCCCAGACGGACTTCGCGGCGGACGCCGGCATCGACCGCTCGACGCTGTCGCAGCTGCTGTCGAGCGGCAATCGACGGCTCCCCCGGGCCGAAACGCTCGTTGCGATCTCGCGGGCGGCCGGTGTGTCCGTCGACTGGCTGCTCGGCCTGTCCAGCGCCGGGCCGATCCGTGCCGACATCCTCCACGAGGTGCTGTCGGTCAGCCGCAGCGAGCTGAGCCCGCTCGACGAGGCGCTGATCGGCTGGTTCCGCGAGTCGATCGGATCGAAGGTGCGGTACGTCCCCTCGACGCTGCCGGACCTGCTGAAGACCGACGCGGTGATCCGCCACGAGGTGGCGCGGTACGCCACCACTCGGCCCGAGCAGAAGATCGATGTCGCGCAGGCACCGCGCGCCGTCGCGCACGCGCCGGGCACCGACTTCGAGTGCTGCAACTCGATCCAGGCGCTCGAGGACTTCGCCCACGGCCACGACATCTGGAGCACGCTCGACGCCGAACTGCGCATCGCCCAGCTCGACCACATGATCGAGATGTGCGAGCGCCTCTACCCCGGCTTCCGCTGGTTTCTCTACGACGGGCGCCAGCGGTACTCGGGGGCGGTGACGATCTTCGGGCTGCAACGTGCCGTGCTGTACCTCGGACAGATGTACATCGTGCTCAACAGCGAGGCGCACGTACTGGAGTTCGTCGAGCAGTTCGACGGCCTGATCCGCGCCGCCGTCGTCCAGCCACCCGACGTGCCCGCGCTGCTCCGCCGCCTCCGCGCCGACGTCGCCGCGGAGTGAGACAAAGTTGTGCCAGGCACAACTTTGTCTCAGGGCGACGCGAGCAGGGCGTGTTCGTAGGGGTAGGTCGACAGCGGCGAGGCGCCGCGTTCGCCGACGAGATACATCTGCTCCAGCTTCACGCCAGGGCCACCCCGATCCGAGCCGACGAAGCTCTCGACCGACAACACCATGTCGGCGCGGACCTCGCCGTCGTAGCCGTGCGCGTCCCAATCGCAGCGATGGTGGATCCGTGGCCACTCGTCGCTCATGCCGACGCCGTGGGCGAGGCAGGCATACCGGTGGGCGACGAATTCGTCGGGTTGGCGCATCGCGGCGTCGGAGAGCTCGCGGAACGAGCGCCCGGGAGCAAGCAGGTCGGCGAACTGGTCGATCTCGTCGTGGGCCCGCCGGTACCGGTCCCGCTGCTCGGCGGTCGGTTCTCCGTCGCCGACCACCCACGTCCGCGAGATGTCGGCGCAGTAGCCGAACGGCCCGATCATGTCGGTGTCGAACGCGAGGAACTCCCCGGCCCGCAGCCGGCGCGACGACGCTTCCTGGTACCAGGGATTGGTGCGCTCGCCGCTGCACAACATCCGGCCGTCGATCCAGTCGCCGTCGTTGGCGATGTTGACCTGGTGCAGCGTCGCCATCAGCTCGTTCTCGCTCAGGCCCGGCACGGCCCGCTCACGCATCGTCGTGATCGCCGCCTCGGCGACCGCGATCGCGTGACGGATGCAGATGATCTCGTCGGTCGACTTGATCGAGCGGGCGATCTCCACCAGCGGCTCCGCATCGACCACGTCGAAGCCGTGGCAGCGCAGCGCGTCGACGCACGTCGGGTTGACGCGCTCGACGGCGAGGCGTGCCCCGGTCCCGACAACGCCGGCGATGTCGTCGGCGAAGCCGGCGGCGGTCGCCTCGGTGTCGAGGCCGCCGTCGAAGACGTTGGGATGATGGGCGGCGCGGAACTCGTCGATCGTGGGGTGGTCCGTCGCATAGGCGCCGAACATCGTGAGCCGGCCGTCGCTGTCCATCACGAGGTAGTACGTCGGGATGTGCGCCTGGAACAGCGCGTACTCACGCCAGTCGGCGGCGTATCGCAGGCTGACCGGGTTCGTCAACACGATCGCATCGACGTCGTGTTCCGCCAACTGCTCCCGCAGGCGTCCCACCCGGTGTGCGCGGAGCCGGCCGACGTCGACCGGTGGCGCGGGGACGATGGGGACGTTCACGGCGATGCGGTCTCGGAGACGATCGGGCTGACGGTGCCATCGTTCGTGATCGCGATGCCCGGCCAACTCCCGACGTCGGCGAACGACGCGTCGTCGAGGAGCACGATCGGGCAGACGCATTCGTAGAGCGCTTCGGCGACGAGTGCACCGGCCGTGAGGTTGACGTCCGCCTTGTTCACGATCAGCCCGGCCGGACCCGTCGCGCGGCGCAGCGATTCTGCGAGGACGCCCGGCGTCCCGGACGACCCGCGCGACCCGCCGACGACGACGACCCGGCCCGTCAGCGACTCGCCGACCTGCGGGTGGGCCTGGTCGATGATCCGGCCGGTCACCGGGTCGAACCCGCCCCAGAAGCTGAGCGGAGCGTCCAGCCGCGCCGCCGGTGCCGACGCGGCGCCGGCGTGCAGCACCCGACCGCGCATGGGGGGCTCAGTCACGCCGACCGACCTTGCCCGACACCGCTGCGTCGACGCACTCCGGCAGCGACCCGAATGCGACGTCGACACCGAGAATTCCGGGCGCGTAGTACGCCCACTTCGCCGAGTTCGTCATCACGAGCCCGTCGACGCCGCGGGCGCGCGGCGAGTAGTAGGTGCACGTGTCGAGGACGATCTGCACACCGAGTGACCGCAACTCGTCGTCCCATCCATGTGCAGCGATCTCGGCGAGTACGGCGCGGCTCGTCGTGACGAGGAGCTGCACCCGGCCGTCGACCGGACGCCCGTCGAGGGCGGCGCGCAGGCCGGCGAACTCGCTCGCAGTGAAGTGCGGTGTCCCCAGGCACACCGCACTCAGGGGCGCCGTGGTCGATGTCGACAGCCGGGCTCGCGTCGACCGGACCAACGCCGAATCGACGATCGTCCGCCCCGCCGGCACCACTCCCGCGGTTGCCGCGTCGAGGGTCCGCGCTTCCGGCGTGACCCCGACGACGTGGAACATCTCGACGGCTCCCGACGTGCCGCCGGCTGCCGCGATCGCCTTCAGGTCGTCCTCCGTGGCCGTGTCGAGGCCCACGACGACCGGTATCGCCGACCCGGCCTCGTGGCCGAGGATGATGCCCAGCACGTGCGGCAGTGTCGAGTCGGCCAGTTCCTCGCCCGACAGGCCCGTGAGATCGAACACGTGCGATGCGCGGCGCCCGGCATCGGTGTGGAGGCCGGCGAGCGGCACGCGGCCGGTCATCGCCGCGCACACGTCGATGAAGTCGCCGTACTTGTTCGTCCGCGCACCCAGCACCGAGTTGAAGAACGACACCGCGTTCGATTCCGAACCGACGACATGCGCACCCTGCCGCGGGCGGCCCGTCGGTTCCGCGTACGGCGCGCAGCTCCACATCGCCGACGCACCGAGCTCGGCGTAGATCGCCATCAGCCGCCGTGCCCCGCCGACTTCGACGGGGTGATCGTGCTCCGCACGCAACTCCGGCGTCGAGCAATCGATCAGGCTGGCGTTCGTGTGGGTCGGCACTGCGAACGACCCACCGTTGGCGAGCAGGAACTCGGCGAAGTCGAGCGACACCTGACCCGAGTAGAAGCTCGAGTTGATGTGCGCGAACTCGATCTCGACGAACTCGGTGGCGTCGGAGACGTCGGCCGCCGTCACCATCATCTGCATCGCGAGTCGCATCGCCTCGCCGTCGGCACCCGACAGCCAACGCTGCTCGCGCTCGTCGAGCTGCAACGTCGACCCCACTGCGGTTCAGCTCCGCGGCCAGAGCGTCTCGGTGTTGCCGTCGACGCCGATCACCTGCCCCGAGATGTGGCGGCCGTAGTCACTACACAGGAACATGATCAGGTCGGCGATCTCCTCGGGGTCGACGTAGCACTGCATCGACGTGCCGATCGCGTACATCCGGCGCACGACCTCGGCGTCGAGTCCCTCGGTCGCCGCATGTGCCGTGATCACCCGTTCCATCCGGTCGCCGTTGACGTTGCCCGGCACCACGCCGTTGACGCGGATGTTGTCGGGGCCGAGTTCCATCGCGAGGGTCTTGGTGAACCCGGTGACCGCCCACTTCGCGGCGGCGTAGGGCGAACGCGTGGGATATCCGAGGATGCCGGCGCCGGAGATCAGGTTGACGATCGCGCCGTGCCGCTGCTGTTTGAACACGGGCACGACGCGCCGGGCGCAGTAGAAGTGCGAGTCGATGCAGACTGCCATCGTGTGGCGCCACTCGTCGTCGGTGATGTCCTCGACGAGCTTCGTCGGCCCGGCGACACCCGCGTTGTTGATCATGAAGTCGAGACCGTCTGGCAGGATCCGATCGAACAACGCGTCGAGCTCGGCGGAGTTCGTGACGTCGCACACCGACGACGACACGCCGTCGGGCAGCGTCTGCAATCCGGTCGGGTCGACATCGCACGTGAACACCTCGGCGCCGAGGCGGTGCATCGCCAGCACGGTCGCCCTGCCCATCCCCGCACCACCCGCGGTCACGAACGCACGCCTGCCGGCGAGCGAGATCTCCATGTCATGCCTCCTGCCGCTGCGACGCGGCCGGATCCGGAAGCGGGCGGAACGCGTGCCGCCGCAGGTCGTCGAACAGCGGCACACACCGCTCGTAGATCTCGAACAGCCGCGGGTTGTCGTCGAGCGACGGGTACTCGGTGGCCGGCGGCTTGATGCCGGTGCTGGCACGCAGGTTGTCGTGCCACGGCCCGGTGCCCTCGCCGTACCACGCCACCTCGCTGCGGTCCCCGGCCTCCCACGCCAGCGCCTCGGCCACGAACGGGATGCCGACCGCCGCGCAGAACGCTTGCGTCGTACCGCTCGGGTCGTCCAGCAGGTCGCCCGAGTACATCACGGGCGGGACGCGTCCGAGCCGGTCGGTGACGCGCTGGAAAAGGCGGTGCAGCGACTCGAAGCCGGCTTCTTCGAACGTGCAGTCGGGCCAGTGCTTCGCGAGGCCCTGCACGACGCGCAACGGATCGCGGATCAGGAACGCGTGCGTCATCGCGTCGAGCTTGTCGTCGTCGAGGTCGTGCTCGACCGAGTAGGCGAAGTCCTTCACGAACACGTTGCCGGAGTTCGCCCGGCCGGTGAGGTCGGCCCAGACGGCGGCGTAGTCGTGGCCGGGCTTGGCCTCGACGTTTCGGTCGCGGTCGCTGCGGCGATCCTCGCCGTAGTAGTACAGCTCGTTCCACGGCTCGTGGAAGCAGTCGAAGTCGCCGCGCTGGCGCATCATCCACTCGAACGCGGTCGACGTCGATCGGGGTGTGGCCCACAGTGTCAGGAACATCGGTTCACCTCTCATGGTCGGTCGTGGTACGTGCGGTGGTGGCGGGCTGGCCCGCGGGCGTCTGGAGCGACGCCAGCAGCGAGCCCTGGCGGCCGATCGGCTCGACGCCGAGCGTGCGCAGGATCGCCCAGTACAGCGACACGTCGGCGGAGACCACCGGCGTGCCGATCGCGGCTTCGATGTCGGCGACGAGGCCGACGAGGCGTTGTGGCTGCCCGCAGGAGTCGCGGTAGTTCGACATCCCGTTGACGACGATGGCGTCGACGGCCGGCGCCCGGTCGAGCACGTGGCGCATCGAGGCGAGCGCGAGGTCTCCGGGGAAGATCCAGGTGAGGTCGTTGACCTCCTGCTGGGTCGGGTACCAGCCCTGGTCGACGAAGTTTCCGAACCACACGACGTCGATGTCGGCACTGCGCAGGAACCGCACGACACCATCGCGCCAGTCCGGCCAGAAGTACACCGAGTTCAGCGCGACGCGCTCGTAGCCGTTCGCCTGGCACGCGTCGACGAGCGTCAGTCCCGCCATGTGGAACGGTGTCTCGTACTTCTCGCCGACCTCGCCAACGAAGCGGCGAATGTCGTCGACGTCGGTTCCGTTCGCATGGACCCAGTTCGTGCCGACCTGGCCGACGACGTCGGCCCCGGCGTTCGACATGCAGTGGACGACGTCGTCCAGAAGGTGGAAGTTGTCGGCGCGTTGCGACAACTCGTGGGCGTAGCCGGGCGCGTGGAGCAACCGGCCGTGCACCCCGACGGTCGGCGGGCAGATCCGCAGGAAGTCGCTCGGGGCAGCATCGAAATCCATCGGCGGCGCGGTGAAGCCGACCTGGTACGGGAACAGCTTGTGGGCCGGGTCCGACCACTTCGCGGGCTTACTCATGACCGTTCCCGCCGCCGACCACGCTGGTGAGGTCCGGCATCACCGCACGCGATACCGGTCGACGGCGGCGGGGTCGAACGTGAAGCCGTGGCCCGGGCGGTCGGGTACGAGCAGTCGTCCGTCGCAGAGCTCGGCATGCTCGTGGAACAGCGGCGCGAACCAGTCGACGTGCTCGACCGAGATGCAGTTGGACAGCGACCCGGCGAGGGCGAGGCTGTGCTCGGTGAAGAAGTGGCTCGACACCGGCACGTGCCGGGAGGCCGCGGCCGCGGCTGCGCGGCGGAACTCGGTGTAGCCGCCGATCCGCTGGAGGTCGGGCATCAGTACGTCGGCGGCGCGGGCGTCGAGCATCGCCTGCATGCCGAACCGGGTGTACTCGGTCTCGCCGGACGCGATCGGCGTGTCGAGCGCAGCGCGAGCGTCGGCATGTCCGACGAGGTCGTCCGCAGACACCGGTTCCTCGAACCACAGCAGGCCGAACTCCTCCAGCCGACGGCCGAGCCGGATCGCCTGCTTCGGCGTGAACTTCTGGTTGGCGTCGACGAGCAGGCCGATGTCGTCACCCACTGCGGTACGTACCGCCCGCACCCGTGCCACATCGACGTCCGGATCGTCGGACCCGATCCGCAGCTTCACCGCCCGGAACCCCTGCGCAACGAACTCGGCGGCCTCCGCGACGAGCTCGTCGATCGAGGCGTTCAGCCACAGCCCCGAACTCGCGTAGGTGTCGACCGAGTCGCGGCACGCCCCGAACACGCGATGGAGCGGCTGGCCGAGCGTACGACCCCACGCATCCCAGCAGGCGACGTCGATCGCCGACAGCGCCGAGACCGTGGTGCCCTTGTGTCCGGTCGGGTTGATCTCGTTCCAGATCGCGTCCCAGATCGCCGTCGTCTCGTACACCGGACGGCCGACGGCGAGGTGGGCGAGACCGGTGACCGTCTCGTCGAGCGCCCGCAACCGGTCGCCGTTGAGCGTGAAGGCGAACGACTGACCGATTGCGCCGTCCACCGTCGTCACGTCGACGAGCACGCAGCCGACCGAACGGATCGAGTGGATCGCGGTGCCGATCGGGGCGCGCAGAGGCACGTCGACGAGGGTCGTCGCGATGCGCTCGATCTTCATGGTCCCGGCGGGCGTTACTGACGGAAGCTCGGGTCGGTCTGGTCGAGCAGCCGCAACAGCGCGGGCCACTCGTGCTTGCCGAGCGGGAAGTTGTCGTACTGGCGCTTCGACAGCTCCCAGATGTCGGTCGGGCCTGGGTCGACGTCGAGGCCGCTGCCGTAGGCCTTGAGCAACGTGCGGCACCCGCGGATCAGGTAGTGCATCACCATGAATGCCTCGCCGGCGGTCTCGCCGACCGTGAGGAAGCCGTGGTTGCGCATGATCAGCGCCCGGTTGCCGTCCATGTTCTTGGCGAGACGCTCGCGCTCCTCCAGCGTGAGCGACAACCCCTCCCAGTCGTGGTAGCCGACTTCGCCGTAGAGCATCGAGGTGTCCTGCACGAGGTGCTCGAAGCCGTTGGCGAGCGCCGTCACCGCGAGGGCGTCGGGGACGTGGGCGTGGAAGACGACCTTCCACTGCGGGAAGTCGTTGTGAATCGCGGAGTGGATCACGAAGCCGGCGGTGTTGACGTCGGCGGGCCCCTCGAGCACGGTGCCGTCGCTGTCGACCTTGATCAGGTTGGACGCGGTGACCTCGTTGTAGAGCAGACCGAACTTGTTGAGGAAGAAGTCGTGATCGGAGCCGGGCACGCGCATCGTGATGTGGTTCCAGACCAGGTCGTCGTAGCCGAAGTGGGCGGCGAGCCGATACATCGCGGCCAGGTCGACGCGCGCCTGCCACTCGTCGCCGGTGAAGCTGCCGGCATTGGCCGATCGGAAATCGTCGGCGCTGACCTCGCGGTCGCGGGTTTCGTCGGTCATGGGGCCATCCTCTCGTGTTCGGTCCGCTGGGGTTCCGGCCGTTCGGGGTACGCGGTGGTGCGTTCGTGCTCGTGGAGCACCAGGTCGTTCGCCTCCTCGATCTCGCGCATCGCGATGAGGTGCGGCGCCATCGGGCCGAAGCGCGCCTCGGCGTCGCGGTAGAGCTCGCTGACGCGGGCGGTGAAGTCGAGTGTCGCGCCGACGTCCTCGGCGAGTTCGAGCGCGAGGCGGAGATCCTTCGCTGCGAGCGTGAGGTCGAAACTGGCGTCGTAGGTGCCGGCGAGGATCTCGGGCCCGTAGCGATCGGCGACGTAGCTGCGCCCGGTGCTGTTGCGGATGACGTCGAGCATCGCGTCCGGGGCGACGCCGCCCTTGACGCCGAGCAGCAGCGCCTCGGTGAGGCACACCGAGTTGAGGTAGCACAGCATCACCTGCGAGATCTTCGCGGTGTAGCCGGCGCCGTACGGGCCGATCAGGTCGAACCGGTCGCCGATCGCCCGGAGCACCGGTTGGCACCGCCGGTGCACGTCCACATCACCACCGACGAGCACGTTGAGCGTGCCGGCGCGCGCACCTTCGATCCCCCCGGTGACCGGCGCGTCGAGCAAGTCGATGCCGTGCCGGGCGGCCACGTCCGCGAGATGATGCGCGCAGGCGAGGTCGTTCGTGCTGAGATCGATCCACGTCGCGCCGTGACGCATCGCCGGGACGATCTGCTCGCCGACCGCGCGGACCTGCGCCGGGCCGGGGAGCGACGTCAGCACGACGTCCGCATCGTGCGCGGCAGCCGCGGTGTCGATGGCGGCGACGGCCCCGTCGGCGACGAGCGCGGCGACCTTCGCCGGGTCGAGGTCGGCGACGACGGTCGTGAAGCCGGCGCGCACGACGTGACTCGCCATCGGGGCACCCATGTTGCCGAGCCCGATGAAGCCGACCGTGCGGATCATCAGTCGACCAACCCGTCGACGAGCAGCCGCTCGCGTTCGATGTGCTGCGGCGTCGCCCGGCCGTAGATCGACGTCGAGTGATATGGGCGATTCATCCGGTACGGGTCGTGCACGTACGTCGGCAAGCCGATGTAGCGCGTCGTGGCCCCCTCGACCTCGGTGACGCGATGCATCGAGAACCGGCCGGCGAACAACTGGAGATCGCCGGGCACGAGATCGAGTTGCCGCACGCCGTCGCGCCCACCGGCGAGCACGTGGGCGACGTGCTCGAAGTTCTCGGCGTCGGGCCGTCGGATGTTGGGCACGTATTCGAACACCCCGCCCGCGTCGGCGCGCTGGACGAGGACGCTGACGGTGAACTCGTTGCCGTCGAAGTGCCACGGCAGTTCGTGGCCCGGCTCCATCACGCCGTACGGGTTGCGACCGAGCGGATCTGCCCAGCGGTAGATCGGCTGCGGCGTGCCGAGGCATTCCCAGACGAAGTGCAGCAGGACGTCGCAGTCGTACAACTGGCGGAGCACGGAGTCGGTGGTGAGGATGTCGGAGTTGATGAAGCCGCTGCGCCGGTGCTGGAACGTGCGACGGGGATGGCCGGCCGGCCACGACTCGTCGTCCTCGGAGAAGTACGGGTTGTGATCCATCTGCGACCAGAACGTCGCGTCGTGCAGTCCGGCGGCCTCGGCGCGCATCCGCTCGACCGCCTCGGCGCGCACGAACCCCGGGAACCGGAAGCAGCCCGACGTGCCCATCTGCGCGCGGGCCTCGGCGACGAGCGCCGAGCGGACGGTGCTGCCGACCTCGTGGATCGGGTGCGTGTCGAGGTCGACCAGCGCGTCCAGGTCGATCTCCGCAGCAGCGAATGCCGTTGGCATGTGCCCCATTTCCCCCGATCGTCTTCCCGACCGACGAAGCTGAACGTTCGTCCAGTCGCATCGTACGCACCGACTGGACGATTGTCCAGTGTTCGGTCAGACTGAGTTGCGTGACCCTCTCCGAGACGCAGGAACAGATCCTCGACGCAGCGATGTCGTGCATCGCCCGCGACGGCATCGACGGGGCGAGCATGCGCAACGTCGCCCGAGAAGCCGACGTGTCGCTCGGGCTGCTCAGCTATCACTTCGACGACAAGCGCTCGATGATCGAGGCCGCGTTCCAGCTCGCCACGAACCGGCTGCTCGACACGACGAACGAGTCCCTCGCAGGCGTCGACGGCGCCGACGATCGCGTCCGGGCCTACGTCCGTGGCGCGTACCACGACGACTTCCTCGCCCCCGACTTCCTCGCGCTGTGGATCGCGGTCTGGGCGGTGGCGCGGACCGACGCCGAGATCGCCGCCGTCGAACGGAGCATGGTCGACCCCTATGCCGCCAACCTCTCGACGCTCATCCGCGAGGCGCGACCCCGGCTGTCGGCGCGGGAGGCGGCCGATCGCGCCACCGACGTGATCGTCATCCAGAACGGTCTGTGGCTGCAGTGGGCGCGCAACCAGCATCGGCGCGACCTCGAGCGCGGTCTGGCCCAGTGCGACTCGATCGCGCTCGCCCCCTGAGCGTCCGGCGGCGCCCGAATCGGGCATCGATCGCGATGTCGCCCGGCGACGCAGCGTGCGTCGCACCAGCGGTCCGGGGACGTTGGCGCCGCAATTCGTCAATGTGGCTCGACGCCGGTGTCAACCTGGGTTGACGAATCTGACCCCGTGCGGTCCGAGGGGCCGACAAAGTTGTGCCTGGCACAACTTTGTCGGGGTCAGTCGTTGTCGAACTCGTCGAGGACCTTGTGGGCGGCTTCGGCGAGCTTGCCCTTCACGCCGCCTTGTTCGGCGATCTCCTCCAGACGGGCATCGACCAGGCCGAGCCGCGCCCGCTCGTTTTCGACGATCGAGATCTTGCCGTCGCCGTCGAGGTCGTACGCATCGAGCTGGGCGTCGGTCGCTTCGTCGGACGACGTCGCACCGACCGGGTCCGTGCCGGCGGGCTCGGCCGGCGTCGGATCTGCACTGTCGTCGTTGCTCATGCCGTCAGTATTGCCGCTGTGGCGCCGACGCGCGCACGACGGTACCCGTCCTCCCTGCGGGTCGCCGCCTCGATTGTCCGCGGTCGTATCGTGGAAACGATGCGGTTGATCTTCGTTCGCCACGGTGCTGCCCATGCCGGATTCAACGGACTGATCGGCGGCCCGACCGGTTGCAGTGGGTTGACCGACCGGGGCCGCGAGCAGGCCTCGCTCCTCCGTGATCACCTCGCGTCGACCAGGCGATTGTCGGTCGACGTGCTGCTGACGAGCCTGATCCCGCGTGCGATCGAAACGGCCGGCATCATCGCCCCGGCACTCGGGTTCGACGACGTACCGCAGGATTGCGATCTGTGTGAAGTGCACACCGGTGAGGCGGACGGCGTCGACTGGGCGGAGTACCCGAGCCGGTTCGGATCGTTCGACATGGCCGCCGAACCCGACCGTGTGTTCGCGCCGGGCGGCGACAGCTGGAACGGATTCCACGACCGGGTGCGTTCCGCGATGGACCGCCTCGCGGCCGACCATCGTGATCAGACGGTCATGGCGGTGTGCCATGCCGGCGTGATCGCGGCGTCGATGCGGGTGCGGCTGGGGGTCCCGACCGGCGCGGTCAGCGCCCGCCTGGTGCCGACGCACACCGGACTCACCGAGTGGGAGCACGACCCGGCGACGAATCAGTGGACGCTGCGGCGCTACGACGACACCCGGCACCTCGACGACGACGGGTGACCAGGCCCGATCCGGAGGGTTGAGACTCGTTCCGTTCGGGTACGTCGACCGCCATGTCCGATGATCACGACTTCTCCGTCGACGGCGCCCAAGCGGCCGCCGACCGCGACGAACTGGCCGCCTGGGTCGCCGCCTTCCTCGAAAGCCCCGGCAGCGACAATGCAGCGCTCGGAAAGCAACTGCGCGAGGAGGTCACCGAGTGGACGGGGCCGGTCCGCCTGCCGTTCGACGACCTCCATCGGCTCGCCGGCCCGCCCGACCAGCCGACCCTGGAACGCCTCGGCGACGACGACCTCGAGACCGTCGAGGGCATGGAGGAGTCGATCGAGGAGGGCTGGGAACCGCCGCCACTGATCGTCACGTTCCAGCACGACCACCTCGTCGTGGAGGACGGCAACCATCGCACCGAGGGCCTGCGCCGCGCCGGGCACGACGGCTACTGGTCCGTCATCGGCTTCGAGCAGGCGCTCGACCGGGAGAAGTTCGAAGCCGAGTTCGCCCGCTGACACCGAGTCGACGCGCCGGGAACCCCTGGAAGCAAGCTGCATCGAGCAGTAGCGTGCGTGGGTGGAATCGGATGGCGAAGGGGATGCGTCAGGCGGGATCTGGTCGGCCGAGTACCTGCCGGTGACGCTGGCCAACCTGACGATCGTCGCGATCGTCGCCTACGACGGCCTTGCACTCATCGCGGCGCTGCCATCGATCGCCGATGACCTCGGCGACGTCGCACTGCTGCCGTGGGTCGTCACCGCGTTCCTCGCGATGTCCGCGATCGCAGGGATCACCGCCGGTCCGATCATCGACGCGATCGGTGTCAGGAGGACGTTCCGCGCGACCGGACTGTGGTTCCTGCTCGCCAGTGCCGCCGCGGCTGCCTCGCCGACGATGCCGGTGCTCGTCGCGGCGCGGGCGTTGCAGGGCATCGGTGGCGGGCTCGTGATCTCCGTGGCCCTGACCGCCGTCGGGCTCGCCTATCCGCCCCGGCTCCGGGCGCGGGCGTTCGCCGCCAACTCGATGGTGTGGGGGACGTTGGGGTTCGGCGGCCCCGTCCTGACCGCGGGACTCCTCGCAGTCGCCGGATGGCGGATGATCTTCATCGTCCAGCTGCCGATCACGGCACTCGCGATCGTCGCCGGCTGGCGCACGCTGCCGAGCACCCGCGAGCGACCGCAGCGGGTCGTGATGGACGCGCGCGGCATCGCGCTGGTGAGCGCACTCGTCGCGGCGTCGCTGCTCGCGGTCTCGCAAATCGGTGTCCGTTGGTGGCTCGCCGCCGTCGCAGCAGCCGCGGCAGTGGCACTCGCCGGGGCGTACTGGACGCACGCCGGACGCACTGCGGTACCGCTGGTCTCGCGGCAGCACATCACCCGCTTCCCGCTGAACCGGATCCACGTCACGGCCGGCCTGGTGCTGATCGCCGGTCTTGCGGCCGACAACTACCTCCCGCTCTACATGCGCACCACGCGCGGGCGCTCCGAGGCGTTCTCCGCGTTCTCGGTGCTGTTCCTCACCGTCGGCTGGTCGTCAGCGGCGTTCGCCGTCAGCCGTCTGCTCGAACGGTGGCGTGAAGCGGACGCGATCCTGCTCGGCTCGTGCGTGATGATCCCCGCGCTGGCGCTCGCCGGCTGCGGCATCGCGTTCACGTGGCCGATCCCGCTGGTGTTCGGCTCGTTCTTCTTCGTCGGCGTGTCGATCGGATTCGTCTCGACCGCCGGACTCACCTTCCTGCAAGCCAGTGCAAGCGACAGCGAGATGGGCCGGGTCAACAGCGCGCACCAGTTCATCCGCACGATCGGCATCACGTACGGCGTGGCCGTCGGTGGCGCAATCCTGCTGTTGGTGGTCGGCAACCGGACCGGCAACGTCGAGACGGTCCGCGAGGTACTCCAGGGCGAGGGCACGATCGTCTCCCAGTCCACGCTGGATGCGATCGGCGGCGGACTGACCTGGGTGGTCGTGTTCAGCGGTGTGGTCGCGGTGCTGTGTGTGGCGTCGGCAACGGTGCTGTGGCGCCAGACCCGCGACGCGGTGGCATCGCCGACGCTCAGCGGATGAGCAGCACCGGGCACGGAGCGATCCGTGCGATCTTCGTCGAGAGCGATCCGAGCAACTCCTCGAAGCGCCCGACGCCGTGCGTCCCCACGCACAACACATCCGGCGTGTGCGTCCGCGCCGCTTCGAGCACGGAACGCGACGCGCTCTCGCCCTCGGCGCCGACGACCTCGACGTCCACGCCGGCGGCCTCGAGTGCCTCGACGAGCGACGCGGTGCGGGTTGCAACGATCCGCTTCACGTAGTTGCCGACGAACGCGTCATCGCCGACCCAGCTCCCCGCTGGTGCGTCGTCGGCCTGGGTCCGCCGGTACTGGACGTCGCCACCTGCCTTGTCGGTCGGGGGCGCGGCGGCACTGCGCAGGTCGTTGAGCAGCTGACGCGGGACTTCGACGACGGAGTACACGGTGACGCGACCGGTCTCGCCCGCCAGCCGGGCCGCAAAGTCGGCCGCCTTCGTCGCGTCGAGCGTGCCGTCGGTTGCCACCATCACATGCATCGGGATCTCATTCGTCGTAGAACGGGCGCGGACGATCGATCCTAGGACACGCCGTCCGCCGACGCCTCAGTCGCAGTTGTGCCGGCCGTCAGCGCCGGACGCGATCGAACAGCGGTCGTTGCCGGGCGTGCGGGAAGACCTCGGAGAACCGGGCCTCGGCGACGTCGGTTGCGACCATCACGAGTTCGCCGTCGGGCGGCAGCGGAAGCTGGGGGTCGGGGTTTCCGCGGATCACGCCACCGGCCTCGACCGCCACGACGTTGCACTGCGTGCGCCGGTAGACGTGCGCATCGGCCAACGTCGTCCCGGCGAGCTCGCGGGGGATCGGCGTACGGAACAGGTTGAGCCCGTGCGCGACGAGCAACGTCTCGTCGCCACGGAAGTGGTTCCAGATCGCCGCCGACCCGGTGCCGGCGTACGACAGCACGGCGTCGGCGCCGGCTCGGTACAGCGTCGACACGTTGCGGTCCAGCCTCGACCGGGACACGATCCGCGCATCCGGTCGCAGCCCGCGGCAGTAACGGGTCAGGTAGACGTTGACGTTGTCGTCGTGGGTCGTGATCAGGATCGCGCCGGCGTCACTGATTCCGGCCTCCTCGAGCACCGGACGGTCAGCGGCGTCGCCGATCACGTATCGCACGCCCTCCCGCTGCCGCTCGGCCAACTGCTCGACGATCGCGAACTCGATGCCCTCGGCGGCGAAGGCGCGCCCGACGGCTCGGCCGACTCGGCCACCACCGACGATCACCGCGTTCTTCGCGGTCGGCGAGTCGGTGGCGTACGCGTGATCGAACGCGGCGAGCTGCTCGGTCGTCGCGGCGAGCAGCAACATCGACGAGTCGCGCAGCACCGTGTCGGCGGTGGCGATCGCGAAGTCGCCGCGATCCCACACCCCGATCAGCCCCACCCCGAACCGATCCCTCAACCGTGACTCGGCGAGCGTGCGATCGACCAGGTCGGTGCCGACCGCGCCGGCCTCCGCGATCTGCAGACCGGCGAAGCTGCCGATCTTGTGGCTCCTCCCTCCGAGTCCGAGCGTGCGGGCCGCCATCGCCTCACCGAGGATCTCACCGAGCTGCACGACGTGGTCGGCTCCGGCGATCTCCAAGATGTCGACCGATGCCGGCGAGTTGGCGCTGGCGACGATCTCGATCTGCGGCGCGACCTCGCGGACGGTGAATGCGATGTTGGTGTTGGTCTGGTCGTTCTGGGTGGCCACCACCATCGCGGCCTGCCCGACCCGCGCGTTGTGATAGGTGCGCGGGTCGTCGAGCTCACCGAGCATCACCGTTCGTCCCTCGTCGTGCAGTCGTCCGGCGTCGTCCACGTCCTCGACGATGACGACGTAGGGCACGCCGGCCTGTTCGGCTCGATCGAGCAGGGCCTCTTCGATCGAGCCGAGCGAGGTGAGGATGACATGGCCGGCGACCGAGCTCGGCACTGACCGGGGCGCGCGCCGCCGCTCGCGATCGTTCATCCAGGGGATGAAGACGAACTGGATGAACACGAACGGAAGCATCACGAGCAGGAACGCCGACCCCGAGAGCAGCACGATCACCGAGAAGATGCGGCCGGCGTCGGACTCGAAGGTGATGTCACCGAAGCCGAGCGTCGTCATCGTGGTCAGCGTCCAGTAGACGCTCGTCGGCCACGAGAACGAGCGGCCCTCGCGATCCATCAGCTCGTGGAACGCGAAGCTGAACGTGCCGACCATCGCGACGAACAGGACGGCAAGGACCGCAATCGTCTTCAGCTGGCGCCGTCGCTCGGCACGGTGGGCGAGGTGCTGCGCTCGGTCGTACCGCCCAGGCTCCGGCGTCGTCTCGCCGGCGCGCAGCCGCTGCGTGACCTGGGCCATGGTCGCGCCGAGCGACTTCAACATGGCGGGACCCCAACCGTTCTCACCGCACCGATGTTGTCACAGCCGGCGAGGGCGTCGGGACGCGGAGACCTGCCGCCGGCCGAGTCGCAGTCGTGCCGGGCACGGCGACGACTGGAGTCGCAATGGTGCCAGGCACGGCGACGACTGTGACCGGAGCACAGCCCGGACGTTCCACCTCACACCGTCCTGAGCGAGCCGTACCCGCGCCGGGCCTCACATCGGGTGTCACGTCGGGCCGAGGCGGATGCCGTCACGTTCGGTGCCGAAGTGATCGGACTCGCCGAGGTCGGCCTGGCCGTGCCGGGCCACCACCTGGTGGAGGTCGTGCAACATGCCACGCAGCTCCTCGTGCACTGCGATCTCCGAGGCGTGTTCGAGCGGCATCCCGTCGAGGCGTTCGACCGCGGTCTCCAGACGGTGCCGGGTCTCCCGGTCGAGATCGCGCTGCTCGACGAGCTGGCGCACCGTCTCGTCGGTGATCTCGCCGACCGCCTCGATCGCCCCGATCGTGCGGTCAGCCGCGGCGACCCCGTGGAGCAGCATCCGGTCGCTCAACCGGACGATCGTCGACATCGTCCGCAGCGCCGGCCGGACATCGTGGGCGAGATCACGCAGGTACGTGCCGTCGCCCGGTCGCAGCCGGCGGATCGGTGACCAACGCCCGATCTGACGTGCATGATCGGCTGCGGAGTGGTTCCGTTCGATCTCGTCGTCGAGCCGGCGCGCGGCCGCGATCGTGGCCCGGTCGTCGCCCTGGGCCGCCGACTTCTCACGGTCGAACTGCTCCTCGAGCGCGGCCACGGCAGCCTGCGCGGCGTCGGCGGCAGCCGAGCCGAGCCGGCGCAACCCGACCCGCAGTTGACGGTGGGGCGACGGCGGCATCAGCAGCAGCACGACGGCGACGGCCACGAGGACGCCGACGGCGGCCGCGATCGCCCGTTCGGGCACCCACCCCTCCGAACCGGGCACCGCGATCAGCACCGCCGCGTTGATCGCCGCATACGCGACGGCGAGTTCGGCGTCGAGCACGACGCCGGCGATCAACGCGCTGATCCCGAGGACCAGGCCGACCTGCCACCACACGCTCCCCAGCCAGGCCGACGTCGCCTCTGCGACCACGACGCCGACGGCGAGCCCGGCGATCAGCAGCCCGCCCCGCTCGATCCGTCGCTCGCGGCCGAAGCCGATGGCCGCGACGGCCGTGATCGGCGCATAGCTCGCAGATTGCTCGGCGACCACGGTGGCGGCGAGATACGCGAGCGCGGCGGCAACGGTCATCTGGAATGCGGGCCAGCGCCACGCTTCGAATCGGCGCACGAGGTCGTCGCGTCGTGTCGGCCAACGCGCCCGACCGAGCATGTGCCCGAGGCGCGCCATCCCGCGCTGCAGGATGTCCGTGCCGACGCGTGCGCCCATGCTGCGAGGGTGCACGCATGGGAGCTCACCCAAACCCGGCGGCGCTCACGTGCGCACGCACGGACCGCTGGGCGTCGAGGATTCGCCACGGGCTGATCTGGGTACGTGTCAGTTTCAGGTGCCTTCCCGCGACCATCCCTCCCCCGAACCATCGGGGCCCGCCGACACCAAGGAGCAACCGTGAGTGCCAACCCAGTCCGCCGACAGGCGATCAGCGATGTGATCGGTCGAGCGACGACCGCGACCGCCACCGGCGGTCCGCTGAGCGAGATCTGGGCATCGGATGTGTTCAACCTGGCGACGATGGAGGAGTGCCTCTCCAAGCATGCGTTCAAGGAGATGAAGACGACGGTGCAGACCGGCGCGCCGCTCGACCCGGCGATCGCCGATGTGGTCGCCGCGGCGATGAAGGACTGGGCGCTGGCGAAAGGCGTGAAATTCTTCTCCCACATCTTCTTCCCGATGACCAATGTCACCGCGGAGAAGCACGACGGGTTCATCGTCACGAACCCCGACGGCCGGGCGATCACCGAGTTCACCGGCAGCCTGCTGATCAAGGGTGAACCCGACGGCTCGTCGTTCCCGAACGGCAGCCTCCGAATGACCGACGCCGCACGGGGGTACACCGCGTGGGACCCGACCAGCCCGGCGTACGTGCTGCGCACCGCCAACGGCGCGACGTTGATGATTCCGAGCGTCTTCCTGTCCTGGACGGGCGAGTCGCTCGACAAGAAGATCCCGCTCCTGCGTTCCAGCGACGCGATGGACCGCGCCGCGCAGCGGGTGTTGAAGCTGATGGGCGAGACCGAGATCGAGACATTGCGCGCGAGCTGTGGGCCGGAGCAGGAGTACTTCCTGGTCGACGCTCATTTCGCGAACGCCCGGCCGGATCTGTTGCTGACCGGTCGCACGCTCTTCGGCGCACCGTCACCGAAGGGTCAGGAGTTCGACGATCACTACTTCGGGGCGATTCCCGAACGCGTCCAGGTGTTCATGCAGGACTTCGAGGACAAGCTGTTCCGGCTCGGCATCCCGGCGAAGACGCACCACAACGAAGTCGCCCCCGGCCAGTTCGAGATCGCCCCCCAGTTCGAAGCGGCCAACGTGGCGGCGGATCACCAGCAGATGATGATGACGCTGATGAAATCGACGGCCAAGGACCACGGCTTCGTCTGCCTGCTGCACGAAAAACCGTTCGCCGGGCTCAACGGATCGGGCAAGCACGTCAATTGGTCGGTCGGCAACGCCACCCAGGGCAACCTGCTCGACCCCGGCAGGACACCGCACGCAAATCTCAACTTCCTGCTGTTCTGCGGCGCAGTCATTCGTGGCGTGCACCTCTACGGCCCGCTGCTGCGAGCCGTGATCGCATCGGTCGGCAACGATCACCGTCTCGGTGCCAACGAAGCGCCGCCGGCCATCCTCTCGCTGTACCTGGGCGACCAGCTCGAAGCCGTGTTCAACGACATCAAGGAAGGCAACACTGCGGAGTCCAACGGGGGTGGCGTGATGGACCTCGGTCTCGCGCAGATCCTGCCGTTCACCCGCGACCCGGGCGACCGCAACCGCACCTCGCCGTTCGCGTTCACGGGCAACCGGTTCGAGTTCCGCGCGGTCGGCTCGTCGCAGTCGATCTCCGGGCCACTCGTCGCGATGAACACGATGCTCGCCGACTCGCTCGACTGGATCGCCGACAAGCTCGAGGTCGAGTTCGAGGCCGGCAAGAGCGAGGCGGAGGGGGTCGCCGCCGTGCTCAAGGAGCTGATGGAGCTGCACGGTGACGTGATCTTCGGCGGCGACGGCTACTCGTCCGACTGGCACGAGGCGGCGGTCGAGGAGCGTGGCCTGCGTGACATCCCGACGACTGCCGACGCGCTGCCGGCGTTGATCGACGACGATGTCGTCGCACTGTTCGAGCGGACCGGCGTGCTGTCACCCGTCGAACTCGAGAGCCGCTACGAGGTGTACTCCGAGCAGTACATCCTGTCGATCGGCGTCGAGGCCAAGACGACGGCGGAACTCGCCAAGACCGTGCTGTATCCGGCGGCGATGTCGTACGTGTCCGACCTCGTCGGCACGATCAGCGGCGCGGCGTCGGTCGGTGTCGAGTTGGAGACGTCGCCGGTGAAAATGGTCGCCGAGGAGGCGAACTCGCTGATCGCCGCAGTGCGCGAACTCGAATCGGCGTTGAGCGTCGGCGAGTTCGCCACGATCGAGGAGCACATGCAGTACTGCGCCGGCACGCTACGCGAGCTGATGGACAGGGTTCGCACACACGCCGACGCCCTCGAAGCCGAAGTATCGGACGAGTACTGGCCGCTCCCGAAGTACCGCGAGATGCTGCTCATCAGGTGACGTCACGGCGCGAGCTGACGGCCGGACTGTCCACACCGACTCGCGCTGTGGCCGCCGGCCGGGCTCGGGAGCCGATCACGGCTTGCGGGTGGAGCCGGGCCAGAACGGGTTGAGGCTCGCGATCGACTCGAACCCCCGCTGCACATCGGCCAACGTCGCCGCGATCCGTTCGGGCGATCCGGCAGCCTTGGCGAGCCCTTCGATCTGAGTTCGCAGCTCGTCGACCGCCTGCGCAGACCGGCGGCCGGATTCCGCGATCGTCGTCTGGTACAGGTCGGCGATCTCCTCGAGTGACGCCGAACTCTTCGCCAGCCGCTCGCCGACGAGTTCGAAGTTCGCGGCACCCCGGCGCAACTGCTGCATCGTGTCGGGAAGTTCGCCCAGCTCGTGGACCAGGCGACGCCGCCACTCGCCGAATCGCACGAGCTGCGCGCGGGTGTCGACCCACCTGGCGATGACGGTTGCACGTGTCTGTCCCACGTGCATCAGGTTGCCACGTCTGGCACGACGACGAGCGCGCCGAGCAGTGCGTTGACGCAACGTTGTTCGGTCGGCGGAGCGTGCCGAAGCTGCGATCATCTGGGCAAGGAGGAATTCCGTGCAGGCACATCCGCTCTACTCCGGCCGGTCGCTGCCGTTGCTCGCCGAGACCGGCGACGCGGCCGACGCCGGCGCGGCCGCGGGCGCGGCGTGGGCACACGCGAACCGCGACGCGATCGAGGCGGGCGTCCAGCGCGCCGGCGCGGTGCTGATCCGGGGCTTCGAGATCACGTCCGCGACCGAGTTCCGGGCCGTCTGCGCCGCGATCCGGCCCGACCTCCGCAACTACACCGGCGGCGACTCACCGAGGACCGGCCTCGCCGACCAGGTGTACACGTCGACCGAGTACCCGGCGCACCTCGAGGTGTTCCTCCACAACGAGCTGTCGTACGCCGGATGGTCGCCCGACCGGCTGTTCTTCTGCTGCCTGACCCCGTCCGAGACCGGCGGCGAGACCCCGGTCGCCGACGGGCGCGAGGTGTACGCGCGGCTCGATCCTGCGATTCGGGATCGGTTCGAGACGCGGGGCGTCACCTACCTCCAGCACCTGTGGGACGCCGACGACCGACCCGGCGTCGGCAAGTCGTGGCAGGACACGTTCGAGACGGGCGACCGAGCGGCGGTCGAGACGTATCTGCGGGAGGCCGGGATGGACTTCGAGTGGACCGGCCTCGGCTTGCGCACGGCCGCAACTCACCCCGCAGTGCTCGAACACGCGCTCACCGGCGAGACGTGCTGGCACAACCAGGCCGACCAGTGGCATCGTGAGGTCGCGAGCGTGAAGGTGGCGTTCGGTGGCGTCGACGACCCCCGGATCGATCCCCACACTGCCGGCGTCGAGACGCTCGGCAACCACGTGACCTACGAAGACGGCTCGCCGATCGACGTCGCCGACCTGCTGCACGTGCGCACGGTGGCGCGGTCGTGCGAGGCCGTGTTCCCGTGGCAGCCGGGTGACGTGATGGTGATCGACAACGTGCTGGCGATGCACGGCCGCAAACCCTTCACCGGTCACCGCCGCGTGCTCGCCGCCATGGCGTGAAGACCTTGGCGTGATCATCGGATCGTGACGTTGTCCTCTCCCCACCACGGGTCGTCCGGACGACGATGGTTGCTGACGCACCCCACCTGAGGAGGTTTCAGGATGGATCAGCACGACACACGTAGAAGTGCCGCCATCGCCCGCATCACCGACAAGCGCGACTTCAGAACCCACGCTCTGTTGTACTTCGCTGTCAACGCCCTGCTCGTGGTCATCTGGGCGGCATCCGGTGTCGGCTACTTCTGGCCGATCTGGCCGATCGCGGGATGGGGCATCGGCGTGGTCCTGCACGCCTGGAACGTCTTCGGTCAGAAGCCGATCTCCGAGACCGAGATCGCCGAAGAGATGCACCGCCTCGACGGACCACCCAGCCGCTCCACCCGCTGATCACCGGTCTTCGCACGCGGCGTCGAGAGGTCCGAACCTTCTGACCGGCTGTCAGGTCGAGGTCCAGTTGCCGATCACGGCGCTCGCGATCGTCGTGATGCAGGCCAGCGCGTGATCAGAACCGAGACCAACGCACCGACCGCGAGTCAGCCACAGTCCAGCAGCTCGCGGATCGAGTTTGCCCGCGCACTCCAATCGGCGAGCGTGGCGCTGTCGATGCCATCCCGTGCGGCCGACGACCCGAGTTGGTTCGCGAGGGCACCGACTTGTCCGCACGCCGGGTTCATGCGGTCGTGCTCGACCGAACGGATCGCGGCCTCGACCTTCGCCAGCAGCGAGCGTTCGAGCCCGCGGGCCAGGCCAGCGCCCGCGACGTCGTCTCGCAAGCGCTGCAACGCGCTCAACGGATCGCCGAGCGCGGATGGCAACTCGACCGAGCGCACATCGCTCGAACCGAATTCGTTGAACGCGACCAGGGACACCGTCCCACCCTCGTCGGGCACGCCGGGGATGACGATCTCGGTGATCTCAGGAGCCAGCCGGGCGAGCAGGTCGCCGTCGCCGTTCAGAAGCGCCCACCCGTCCACATCCGGATCGGTCACGGCGTCCCAGCTGACCCGGAAGCTTCGGTTCGCTTCGTCGACGAGTTCCGCGGCGAGTCCGGTGGCCGGTCCGGGCAGTCGATCTGCGAGGCCGGACTCGCTGACCTCGATGGTGCCTGCCGCGCTCCCGATGCCACCGTCGGCCGAGGTCGCACGCACTTCGAAGATCCCCGAGAACGGCGTGGCGTACACGTGGGTGGCGGTGGGCCCCTCGGTCGCGAGGTCGATGACGCCGTCGGCATCGAAATCCCATTCGTAGCCGACGATGTCGGCGTCGATGTCGTAGGCGAAGACCTCGAAGACCACCTCGTCGCCCGGTGCGGCGAAGTATTGGTCGAACGGCAGCACGACCACGGGACGGGTCGAGACCGCCTCGAAGGCTTCGACGAGCGCCGCAGCCGTGTCGCCGGAGTCGATGATCACCTGACCGGCGGTCGCGTCGGCGAGCGGTTGATAGGTCGACTCGAGGTAGGCGGGCACGACCGGGTAGACGTTGACGGGGTCGATCTCCAGGCTGCGCTGCACCACGTCGGCGGCGGTCCACCCATTGGCGACGTCAGGGTCGTGATACCCGGCGTCGGTCAGCACGACCGCCGCCTTTGTCGCACCGGGAGTCCAGTCCAGTGCGTCGAAGGTGGTCATCAGCGCGGTCAGCAGTGCTTCCGGCGAATCGCCCCCACCGCTCGCGAAGAGGTCGTCAAGGGACGACCGGAACAACCCGACATCGGTCGTCAGCGGTGTCCTCACCTCGGCGACGAACGAGTCGAAGGCATCGCGATACTCGGTGAGCGCGACACGCCCCCGCAGATTGATGATGTTCGTGCCGACGAGATCGGCGACGGACGTCGCCGCCCCGATCTGTCCGGACATCGAACCGGTCGTATCGATGACGAATGCGACATCGATACCGTTCGCGCCTGCTGCGAGCACGAAGATCGATATGTCGATTGTCTCCGCCTGCTCAGGAGGCAGCCGATCGGCGATGGCGATCGCCACTTCACGCGCGGCCTCGTCCATCTCCGCGCCATCGTCCGCATAGAAGCTGTGTGCCGACACCACGAAGTCCGCCGGATTGTTGTTGCAGATCGGATCATTTCGGTCACACCAGGACCCGGAGCGTGACTCCACATCGGACGGGAGATACGGCTTTCGAGCCTCGAGTATCCCGTTGTCCGTGAAGCAACTGACATTTCCCCGACGCCATTCGGAGAACTGCTTGCCGATGCAGGCCGGCGGGAACGGCCCCCGGCCCTCCGGCAGATAGAGCTTCGGGTCGCCGAACAGTGCAACGTACGCGATCCGGTCGCGTGTCGACGCCGACAGATTCGGAAGCGCGTCGCCCACGACCTGGGCGCCCTGCGAGTATCCGCCGATCGCGAAGATCTCGTCGGGGCACCTCGCCGCCCTCGCAGTGAGGTATGCGGTGAGTTCGGTCACCCCGGAGGTCACGCTGGAGCGATACTCCCCGCCGGCGGGGCCGGTCCAGCTGGCGTCGGCCTCGATGAGGTTCTTGAACGACTGAAGGCTGTCGAAGCCAATCCCGTAGGCCGGGTACTGCGCACCGTCGTGCGCCTCGGCCCCCAACTCGTACGCGTTCACGCCGATGCCGTCGAGTCGGTTCGTGACTTTCTCGAAGAAGCGGGGCGCCTCACGGAAATTGAGCGTCTGACCCGATCCCCGCGCAAACACCAATGTGACGTCCGTGCACGCCGCGTCATCGTGAGATGCAGTCGCCGGCCCGGCCACCACCAGAACCGAAAGCATCAGCAGTGAGCTCACGATCGCCGCCGTCGTTTTCATGTATTCCCCCTGAAACCTCGCTCAACTCGCGGCGAAGTTAGCAGACGACGCCGGCGCCGCTCGTGGCGACGCGACGATCGTCAGCTGCTGACGTGGAGGGTGATGAGGTATGGCTCGTCGACACCGACGATCGGACCCGAGGCGGTGAGCTCGACGTCGGCGCCGGCGACCTCGGCAGTCCCGCGGCAGAATGGGACCGGTCCTGTCACGTCCGCTCGAACCTGACAGTCGTTCGTCTCTGCGCCGGCCCAGCCGGCCGCCTGCATCAGTGCGCCGATCTCTGCTCCGGTCGGAGCCTCGCGCGCCGCCCACGCCACGACGATCGTGTCGCAGCTCGGACCGACGCACAACGTCTCGGAGACCTCGTTCTGACCCATCGGACGCCACGTGTCCGGCGCCGAGAATTGATCGGCGACACCCTGCAGGTTCGGGGCGTCGCCCGTGCAGCCGAACAGCAGGGCCGTCGGAACGACGAGCAGCAGCAGCAGCAGCCGAGAGATGGCCGACCGATGGCTGCCGGTGCTTCGGGCGTCAGTTTCGGATCTCATCGGTCCACTTTCCCACGCAATCACCGAGCATCGCGGCCTGTTTCGGCGTCATCACGAGGTGACGTTCTCGTTCGTCGACTGCTGCTGGCGAGTCCGCCGACGGTCGGCCGTCGGGTGTCTCGATGCGCTCCGCGTCGGCACGTACCAGGAGCGACCCTCGCCGGTTCGCTTGGCCTCGAACATCGCCACGTCGGCAAAGCTCATCAGCTCGTGCGGTTCGGCCGACGACGTGTGGGACATGCCGATCGACGCCGCGACGACGATGTCGCCGTTGGCGACCGCGATCGGCACGTCGAACGTCGCGAGTACGCGATCGGCGGTGGCTTCGGTCTGCTCTGCCGGGCCAGGAACCAGCACTGCGAATTCGTCGCCGCCGAGCCGCAACGCGAGAACCGAGTCGGATTGGTCGGACAGGCGGGTGGCCACGGTGCGCAGCACGGTGTCGCCCACTTCATGGCCGAAGCTGTCGTTGATCTCCTTGAAGTTGTCGAGGTCGATCAGCAGCAGACCGATGTCGGTGTCGTCGTCGAGCTCGTCGAGCCGGTTGACGAGTACGCGCCGATTCGCCAGCCCGGTCAGCACGTCGTGGTCCGCCTCGTGTCGCGCCCGTTGCGTCGCACTGGCGGCGAGGAGCACTGCACCGCTGCGGTTGAATGTCATGTGCAGACACAGCAGCGTCGAGATGCAGATGATCGGAACGGCGCCGTCGATGTCGTGGACGAGCGGGGCGATGATCGTTGCGAGCACGGTCACGGGGGTGATTCGCCGCAGCCACTGCACGGTGAGGTACGGGGCGTTGATGCCGATCGACGCGATTCCCAGCATGCACGCCGCGACGTAACTCGGCGGGCAGATGATTCCGGCGACGAGGACGAGGAGATGCTCGACCAGCAGGTAGGCCCCGAGTTGGTCGATCAGTTCTCGACGCTTGCGCTCGATCAACCACGTCGACGCGAGCTGGACCGCAAAGATCGTTGCGGCGAGCGTGAAGCGCTCGGGTCCGAGCGGCAACAGCACGACCAGCGAGCTGACGACGACCGTCAGCACGAAGCGCTGGATCAGCAACGGCCGACGCAGGTTCGCGAAGGAGCTTCCGTCCGGATCGGTCGACACATCCACGTATCGGCAGATCAGCGCTCCGTCTGAAGTCGCCCCCCGATGGGAAACGGGCGTCCGGGTTGCGGACCGATTTCGGGGAGCCCGCCCCGTGCCTGTAGGTCAGCACGTCCTTCGCAACGTCTTCGATTTCCCGAGGCGACTTCTTGAGCGCCACGTCGACCGTGGCCGACCATGCAGACCTCCCTCGCTCGCGCGCTCGCTTCGACCCCGACCGACACGATCACGCACGGCTCACCTCGTACGCGCCACGTTGGCGGCCGCGAGCTGGCGGTGCTCGCTCCGATGTACCTGTTCTTGATCGCCGGCTGGTTCCGCGCCGGCGTCGAGAAGGTGATCGATCCGACGTGGTGGACCGGCGACAACCTGATCGGATTCCTCGACGAACAGCGCGACACGATGCTGCCGTTCTTCGTGCCGTTCGCCGATCACGTGGTCGGGCCGCTCGCACCGGTCGTGGCGTGGCTGGTGGTGTGGACCCAGCTGTCGATTGCGGTCTGCCTGGCCACGAATCGTCACGTGCGGCCCGCGCTGTGGGCCGGAATCGTGTTGAACCTGTCGTTCACGCTGGCCGGTCGGGTGAACCCATCTGCGTTCTACCTGGTGATGCAAGTGACGCTGCTCTTCGCACTCAGCCGCCCGATCGCGACGCACATCGCGACCCGGCGCGCTGCGCTCTGGCTCGTCCCCGCCGTGGCGTTGGCGCCGTTTGCGCGAACCCTCGACCCGCATCACGTGATCGACGACCCGGCGCTGATGCTCTCATTCGTGTCGCTCCTCGCAGCGGTGACGACGATCGCCACCGCGATCCAGCCAACTGATCTGATCGATGCCGTCGGCTCCAGCCGGTTCGGACGAGCGTTCACGACACGAACGGGCATCTCGACGTCCGACCTGCATCACCACCTCGCAGTCGAGACGACGGCGCAGCGATCGACGCGTCGTCGCATTTGACACGTCTCGAAGGCACGCCCGATCGATCCTTCGATCCTTCTTCGATTCTTCGATCGATCGCTTTACCCACGGCGACGAACGTCGTGGATGTCGACAACGACACCGCCGGCGAACCCGGCGCAACCCACCGAAAGGACACGATCACCATGAACAAGAAACTCACCAGAGCGGTGCTCTCAGCGACGATCCTCGCCAGTGGCGTCGTCGGCGCCGGCAGCATCGTGGCGCAGGCCAGCGACGACGCCGCCGACCCCACCACGACGGTGCCGACCGCAGATGTGGCAGAGCCCGCGGGGCTCCAGACGATCGACGACGGCACCGAAGCGGCCGACGGCGACGTGGACGACGGCGATCGGCGCGGCGGGCGCGGCTGCAACAACGAAGCGGTGGCCGAGGTGCTCGGTCTGACGACCGACGAGTTGAGCGAGGCCCGTGAGTCCGGGTCGTCGCTGGCCGACATCGCTGCGGCGCAGGGCGTCGCTGTCGATGACGTCGTCCAGGCGATCGTCGACGGCAAGGCCGAACGGATCGAGGCCAAGGTCGCCGCCGGCGACCTCACCGCCGAGGAAGCCCAGGAACGCCTCGACCGTATCGAGGAGCGCGCCGTCGAGCGGGTCACCGGCGACGACGCCGACAGCTGACAGCGGCACCACCATTCCACCCTGGCGGAGCGGCGTCGCCTTCCCCTCGGC
>JABDKP010000166.1 GCA_013002175.1 Ilumatobacter sp. | reverse complement strand
GCGGGTCGGACGCGCGTCCGACCGACGAGGGCTCGATGACCGAGATCGTGGTGACGACGGCGATCCTCGGCGACATCGTCACGGCTGCGCTCGGCGAGATGGTCGGCGACACGGTCGCGGTCGACGTCGTGATGCCCCCCGGTGCTGATCCGCACGAGTTCGCGCCGTCGGCCCGGGATGCGGAGGCGATGGAGAACGCCGACGTGCTCGTGGTCAACGGCCTCGCGGCCGAAGGGGCGATGACCGACATCATCGCCAACGTCCGCGACGGCGGCACCGACGTGTTCACGGTCACCGACGCCCTCCGCGGACGGCTGATCGACGGCGACCCCCACGTGTGGCTCGACCCCGATGCGATGGCGACCGCCGTCACGGCGTTCGCCGACGCGCTCGTCGCGGCGACCGATCTCGACCGCGCCGCAGTCGAGCGCAATGTGGCCGTGTACGTGGACGAGTTGCGCGCGCTCGACGAATCGATCAGCACGACCCTCGCACCGATCCCGCCGTCGCGGCGTGCGCTCGTCACCGACCACGATGCGCTCGCCTACTTCGCGCGCCGCTACGGGTTCACCGTCAACGGCACGGTGATCTCGTCGGTCAGCACGACCGCGGAGGCATCGGCCGCCGACCTCGAGACGCTGGCCGCGTTGATCCGGGACGAGGGGCTGCCGGCGATCTTCGTCGAGACGTCGGAGTCCGACCGGTTGGCACGGGCAGTCGCCGACGCGGCCGGCGGCGACGTCGCAGTCGTGCGGTTGTTCACCGGCAGCCTCGGCGCCCCTGGCAGCGGCGCCGACACGTACATCGGCGCGATGCTGGTCAACGCCGAACGGATCGCCGAGGCGCTGTCCTGATGTTCGACTTCGTACTCGACGCATTCGCCTCCGACATCACGCGACGCGCGCTGCTCGGGGGCCTGCTCGCGGCGACGATCACCGCGCTCGTCGGCACGTGGGTCGTCGTGAGGGGCCTCGCATTCTTCGGCGACGCGCTCGCGCACGGCGTGCTGCCCGGCATCGCGCTCGCCGCGATCTGGGGCTACGACCTGACGCTCGGCGCGCTGGCGAGCGCGGTCGTGATGGTGCTCGGCGTGAACCTCGTCAACCGCACGTCGCGGCTGTCCGACGACACCGGGATCGGGCTGCTGTTCGTCGGGATGCTCGCGCTCGGCGTCGTCATCCTCAGCCGCGAAGCGACATTCGCCGGCGACCTCACCAGCTTCCTCTTCGGTGACGTGCTGGGCGTCCGGGACGCTGAGATCGTGCTCGGCGTCGTCGTGCTTGCGGTCACGGTCGCCGGCCTGGTGCTGGGGCACCGTTCGTTCCTCGCGCTGGCGGTCAACCGGGACAAGGCGGTCACGCTCGGCCTGCGGCCCGCGGTGGCGCACGGCGCACTGCTGTCGCTGCTGGCGCTGGCGGTCGTGTCCAGCTTCCGCGTCGTCGGCACGCTGTTGGTGTTCGGCTTCCTCGTCGCGCCCCCGGCGACCGCCGTACTGATCGTGCGACGGATCCCGGTGGCGATGGTCGTGGCGACCGCGTTCGGGTGGCTCTCGGTGGTCGTCGGCCTCACGCTCAGCTATCACCACGACACGGCGGCGTCGGCGACGATCGCCGGAATCGCGGTCGCTCAGTTCTTCGTCGTGCTCGCCGTCACCGAGACCGTCGCGGGCGTCCGCCGCCACCCCCTCACCGCCTGACCCCCCCAAAATTTTGGCGCTCTCGCTGCGCCCAGCGGGCTCAGGGCGGCAAATTTCGGGGGTGGGCGTGACCGTCAGCACTCGGGGACGCGCACGGAGACGTTGATCGCCAGCCCGCCCTGCGACGTCTCCTTGTAGCGGTCGGACATGTCCTCGGCGGTCTCGCGCAACGTCCTGATCACGTCACCCAACGACACCTTGGCGTCGGACGGGTTGCCGGCAACCGCGAGTTCAGCGGCGTTGATCGCCTTGATCGCACCCATCGTGTTGCGCTCGATGCACGGCACCTGTACGAGCCCGGCGACCGGATCGCACGTCATCCCGAGGTGGTGCTCCATCGCGATCTCCGCCGCCATCATCGCCTGCTCGACCGAGCCGCCGAGCGCTTCGGCGAGGGCGGCCGCGGCCATCGCGCTCGACACGCCGACCTCGGCCTGGCACCCGCCCATCGCCGCCGAGATCGTGGCCCCCTTCTTGAACAGCGTGCCGACCTCCCCCGCGACCATCAGGAACTCACGGATTTCGTCGGCGGTCACCTCCCGGTCGGAGAAGCAGACGTGGTACATCAGCACCGCCGGGATCACGCCTGCTGCGCCGTTCGTTGGGGCGGTGACGACGCGACCGAGATCGGCGTTCTCCTCGTTGACCGCCATCGCGAATGCGCTGACCAACTGCAGCACTTCGGCGAACCGGCACGTCCGGCTCCGGATCACCTCGATCCATTGCTCGGGCGTGTCGGTGGAGGCGTCGCCCAGTAGCCGACGGACCAGTTGCGCAGCGCGACGACGCACGTCGAGTCCGCCTGGGAGCACACCGTCGGTGTGGCACCCGCGATACACCGCGTCCAGCATCACCCGCCAGATCTCGTCGAGCTGCGCCCGGATCTCGTCGTCGGAGCGCCACGCCTGTTCGTTCGACCAGACGACGTCGGCGATCCGGCACGATCGCGCTGCGCAGTGGGTGCGCAGTTCCTCGGGTGTCTGGGTCGGGTGTGGCAGCACCATTGCCGCAGAGCGGCCACTGCCGACCACTTCGTCGGCAGCCAGCACGAATCCCCCACCGATCGAGTAGTACGTCGACGCGAGTGTCCGGTCGCCGATCGTCGCTTCGCAGATCATGCCGTTGGCGTGTCCGGGGAGCCGTTCGTCGGGGTGGAACACGATGTCGGTCGCAGGGTCGAACGCCACGGCCCGACCCGGCACGAGATGGACGAAACGTTCCGCTTCGAGGTCGGCGACGAACGAGGAGATCGACTCGACCGGCACGGTCTCGGGCTGATGACCGAGCAGCGCGAGCGCGATCGCCTTGTCGGTTGCATGGCCCCTGCCGGTGAGTGCCAGCGACCCATACAGGTGGATGACGACCGTGTCGACCGCCGACAGGCCACCCGCTTCGTCGTCGAGTTCACCCAGCCATCGTTGTACCGCGCGCCACGGCCCGAGGGTGTGCGAACTCGACGGACCGACGCCGACCTTCAGCATGTCGAAGACGCTGAGCGCTTCGCCGGCCTCCTGCATGAACAGAACCTACCGACCGCTCCCCTCGTCGCCTTCGCCCCGACCTCGCATCTACTTGTACCGTGCAAGGATGCCGGCGATCGACCCAGTGGCACTTCGCGAGAAGTACCTCGCCGAGCGCGACAAGCGGCTGCGCGTCGACGGCAACGAGCAGTACATCGAACTGAAGGGGCAGTTCGCGAAGTACCTCGAGGACCCGTACGTCCCGCAGGTCGAGCGCGAGCCGCGCACCGACGAGGTCACCTTTGCGTTCATCGGAGGTGGCTTCTCGGGGCTGCTCGCCGGCGCCAAGCTGAAGCAAGCGGGCATCGACGACGTGCGGATCATCGAGAAGGCCGGCGACTTCGGTGGCACGTGGTACTGGAATCGCTATCCCGGTGCGCAGTGCGACACCGCCGCGTTCGTCTACATGCCGCTGCTGGAAGAGACCGGGCACATGCCCACGGAGAAGTACGTCAAGGGGCCCGAGATCCTCGAGCACTGCCGGCGCATCGCCGAGCACTTCGATCTGTACGACAACGCGTTGATGTCGACCGAGGTCACCGGCCTCACGTGGGACGACGCCACCTGCCGCTGGATCATTCGCACCAACCGGGGCGACGAGATGCGCGCCAGGTTCGTGGCGATGGGCACCGGGCCGCTGCACCGGCCGAAGCTGCCCGGCATCCCCGGCCTCGACACGTTCGCCGGGCACAGCTTTCACACCAGCCGGTGGGACTACGACTACACCGGCGGGGACCCCGCCGGCGCGCCGCTCGACCGGCTCGGCGACAAACGGGTCGGCATCATCGGCACCGGCGCCACGTCGGTGCAGTGCATCCCGCACCTCGCGCCGGCCTGCGGCGAGCTGTTCGTGTTCCAGCGCACGCCGTCGTCGATCGACGTCCGCAACAACCACCCGATCGACCCGGACTGGTTCGACACGTTGCAGCCGGGCTGGCAGCAGGAGTGGCTGGACAATTTCACGCTGCTCCAAACCGGTGGGATGGCCGAGCGTGACCTCGTGCAGGACGGCTGGACCGACATCTCCCAACGGATTCGCGACAAGCTGCTGGCGAACGAGCCGCTCGAGTTGACACCCGAGGCATTCGAGCGTGCCTACCACGACAGCGACGACGAGAAGATGACCGAGATCCGTGCCCGGGTCGATGACGTCGTCGCCGATCGCACCACGGCGGACGCACTCAAGCCGTGGTACCGCCAGCTGTGCAAGCGACCGTGCTTCCACGACGAGTACCTCGAGGCATTCAACGAGCCGGGGACGCATCTCGTCGACACCGACGGCCAGGGCGTCGAGCGGATCGACGAGACCGGCGTGTGGGTGGACGGCACGCACTACGAACTCGACTGCCTCATCTATGCCTCCGGCTTCGAGGTCGGCACGGAGTACGCCCGGCGTTCGGGGTTCGAGACCGTCGGGCGCGGTGGCGTCACGCTGTCCGACTACTGGGCGGACGGGATGACGACCCTCCACGGCATCCACATGCACGGGTTCCCGAACCTGTTCATGGTGCAGCCGGCCCACGGCGCGAACCTGATCTCCAACATCCCCCACAACCTCGTCGAGCGGGGCAACACGATCGCCGCGATCGTGCGCCACGCGCTCGACGTCGGTGCCGACGAGGTGGAAGTGACGGCGGAGGCCGAGCAGGCGTGGATGGAGCGCCTCGAGGCGGGCGGCCGCCGGTTCGGCAACCAGCCCGACTGCACGCCCGGCTACTACAACAACGAGGGTCAGACGCCGACGCGGGCGCGCCTGCTCGGCACGCTCGGTTTCCCCGAGGGACCCGTCGCATACTTCGAGTACATCGACCGGTGGCGCTCCACCGGTGACTTCGACGGCCTCGACTTCCGACCCGCCCCCCGCTGAGTCGAAGTTGAGTCAACGTTGTGCCAGGCACGACGTTGACGTTGCCCGAAGAATTCGTCGACAATCCACGATTGGTGGCGCAGTGCGTGAGAAACTGCCCCCCAAATGAGTGCACCGTTCCAACTCGCTCCGCCGCCGCGGTCTTTTCTGCCGTTGCAGCCGCGCGCCGCGACCATCGAGTGGCCGGCGCCGGAACCGGTCGCGCTGCGCCGCAGCAACGAATGGCCCGCACCGGACCTCACCACGATGGCCTGGGCCGACGCCGCCTTCGAGCCCGTGTTCGAGGTCGCCGTCCCATCACTGCGCCAAACGCTCGCGCCCCCCGCGAGCAGAGGCCCGCAACTCGCCCCTCCCAGCACGATCTCCGCACCCATGGCACTGCCGGCGCCCGCGTCACCCGTCGCACCAGTCGCGGCGATGCTCGCTCCACCGGCGCCCGCTCCGGCCGCGGCGATGCTGGCGCCGCCGGCACCCGTCGCACGACCCCTCGACCCCCCGATGCGGACCGCCGCCACATTGCCCGCCCCGTCGACCACGCTCGCCCCGCCGGACACGGCGCCGGACGATCTGCAGCTGCTGGCGCCGCCCGCGCCCGACACACTGGTCGCCACCCCCGAGGCCGCCGGTGGCCGCAAGCGGATCATCCGCCTCCAGGACGCGATCATCACGCTGTCCGTCGCTGCCGCCACCGCGCTGATCACCCTCGTCCTGCTGTCGCAGCTCTGAGTTTCGCGCACCGCCGCTGAGTCTCGGTCGGTCCGGAACTGACACACTGAGTGTCCGACCACGGAGGACACAATGGAGCAACGAACGATCTTGGTGACGGGCGCAGGTTCCGGGTTCGGCAAGGGGACCGCCGTCGAACTCGCCGCCCGCGGCCACGACGTCATCGCCACGACCGAGACCCGACAGCAGGCCGACGGGCTGGCGGCCGACCACCCCGAGTTGCGAACACTGAAGCTCGACGTCACGTCGACGAACGACGTCGCGCTGGTCCCCGACCTCGATGTCGACGTCCTGATCAACAACGCAGGGATGGGTGTGATGGGGCCGATGGCGACCGTCCCGATGGAGCAGGTGCGGGCAGTGTTCGACGTCAACGTGTTCGGGATGGTCGCGATGACCCAGGCGGTCGTTCCCGGTATGCGGGCACGGGGATGGGGGCGGATCATCAACGTGTCGTCCGTCGCCGGGATCCTCGCGTCGCCGCTGACATCGCCGTACAGCATGACGAAGCACGCCGTCGAGGCATTCACGAAGAGCCTGCGGGGCGAGCTGGCGCCGCACGGCATCGATGTCACGAAGGTGAACCCCGGGCCCTACGACACCGGCTTCAACGATCGCATGGTCGACGGCATCAGCGAGCACATCGCGAAGGGTGACGACGCGACGCTGGCGGCCAACGAGATGGTGCGGCAGGTCGTGCTGACCGACCAGCTCGACCCGAACGACGTGGTGATCACCCTGGCCGACCTCGCAGAAGCCGATGAGACGCCGCCGGAGACCCTGCTCCCGGACGGGATCGGGGAACTGCTGAAGGCGATGATCGACGCGGAGGCGTGATGGGCACGACGACGGCATTCGACATCGCGCCGCTGTCCGGTGTGCTCGGCGCAGAGATCCGCGATCTCGATCTCGCGGTACCGATGTCTGCCGCCACCCTCGCCGAGTTCCGCCGCGCGTTCGTCGAGCACCACGTGGTGGTCGTCCGCGATCAGCAGCTCTCCGCCGAGCAGCAGATGGACTTCGCCCGCCAGTTCGGCGAACTCGACACCCACCCGTTCGTCGAGGGCCAGGCCGACAATCCGGAAGTGCTCGACGTGATCACCGAAGCGGACGATCGGATCAACTTCGGCGGTGGCTGGCACACCGACGTCACGTTCCTCGAGGAGCCGGACCTCGGCTCGGTGCTGTACGCGATCGATGTGCCGCCGGTCGGCGGTGACACGCTGTTCGCGAACCAACACGCCGCATACGACGCGCTGAGCCCGACGATGAAGTCGATGCTCGACGGCCTCGTCGGCGTCCATTCCGCCGGGCCGCAGTACGCAACCGGCGGGACATCGACGAAATCGAAGTCGATGAAGACGAAGAACGCCGACCTCGCCCGGCAGACGGTGGAACACCCCGTCGTGCGCACCCATCCCGAGTCGGGGCGCAGGTCGTTGTACGTCAACGGGGCGTTCACCGTCGGGATCAAGGGGATGCACCAGAACGAGTCGGCGGCGTTGTTGCAGTTCCTTCTCGGCCACGCGGTGCAGGAACGCTTCACGTGCCGGCTGCGATGGGAGCCGGGGACCCTGGCGATGTGGGACAACCGCAGCGTGCAGCACTACGCACTGCACGACTACGGCGGCCGTCGGCGGCACATGCGTCGCGTCACGATCAAGGGCGACCGCCCCCGTTGAGAACCGACTGATGGCGGCGATCACGATCGTCGGCGGCGGCATCGGCGGGCTCGTCGCGGCGATGTGCCTCCACGACGCCGGACACGACGTCGAGGTGTACGAAGCGGTCATCGAACCGCGCGAGCTCGGCGTCGGGATCAACGTGCTGCCGCACTCGGTCCGCGTGCTCGACGAGTTGGGGCTGCTCGCCGACCTCGACCGCGCCGGCGTCCGGACGAGCACGCTGATGTTCCTGTCGCGCGACGGCACACGCATCTGGTCCGAGCCGCGTGGCGTCGACGCCGGCAACCCGTGGCCCCAGTTCTCGATCCATCGCGGCCGCTTCCAGATGCTGCTGTGGCGCGCCGCAGAGCAGCGGCTCGGCGCCGACCGGCTGCACACCGGACACCGGCTCGAATCGTTCGACCAGAACGACGACGCGGTGACCGCGCAGTTCGCGGACCGCCGTCGCGACGACAAAGCAGGCGTCGAGGTGCACTCCGATCTGCTCGTCGGGGCGGACGGGATCCACTCCGTCGTGCGCCGGCAGCTCTACCCCCACCAGGGGCATCCGCGGCCGAGCGGCCTCGTGCTGTGGCGCGGCGCGGTCGAGGCACCGGCGTTCCTCGACGGGCGCACGATGTTCATGGCCGGCGACGACGGGCAGAAGGCGGTCGTCTACCCGATCACGAACCCGGGCGCGGATGGCACGGCGTTGGTCAACTGGGTCGCCGAGCGGCCGCTCGACGTGGACATGGAGACCGTCAGTTGGAACCGGGAGGTCGACGTCGGCACGGTGGCCGAGCATTTCCGGGCGTGGGACTACGGCTGGCTGAACGTCGGCGAGCTGATCGCGTCGAGCGCCGCGGCGTACGAGTTCCCGATGGTCGACCGCGACCCGGTCGAGCGGTGGTCGTTCGGGCGCGTCACGCTGCTCGGCGACGCGGCCCATCCGATGCGTCCCAACGGCAGCAACGGGTCGAGCCAGGCGATTCTCGACGGCGAAGCGTTGGCGACTGCGCTCGCAACGGCGCCCGACGTCGTCGCCGGGCTCGCGGCCTATGAGCGCGAGCGACTGGACCCGACCGCTCGGCTGACACTCGCCAACCGGCAGGCCGGACCTGAGCGGGTGATGCAGTGGGTCGCCGACCGGTGCGCCGGCTCGTGCGGCGACGAGCACACGTGTGTCCCGACCGGCGAGTTGGAGCGGGAGGCCAACGCCTACAAGCAGCTCGCCGGCTTCGACCTCGCTCGGCTCCGGGCGCTCGCCGACGGCGATTGACGGGGCGCCCGGCTTCGCCGCCGGGCGGGCGGCGCACGTAGCGTCGGCACATGAGCAAGATCAACGACGACCCCAGGATCGACCCGCGGATCAAGGCCGTGTTGGGGGCGATGCCGATCCCCGTCGAGCCGGACATCGCCGACCGGGAGACGTACCTCGCCGAGGTCAACCAGCCGGAGAAGGTCCTCGAGCGCAAGATGCTCGTCGGCCTGCTCGACATGGTCGACAACGAAGACATCGCACCGTCGGCGGGCCTCGACGTCAGCACGATCGAGTTCACGTCGCAGCCCGACGGCAACACGGTGAAGATCCAGTACATCCGACCCGAGTCCGACGGCCCCGTGCCGTGCGTGTACTACATCCACGGTGGTGGGATGCAGACGATGTCGTGCTTCGACGGGATGTACCGGTCGTGGGGGCGGATCATCGCCCAGCAGGGTGTCGCCGTCGCGATGGTCGACTTCCGCAACTGCCTCGTCGCGTCATCGGCGCCCGAGGTCGAGCCGTTCCCTGCGGGCCTCAACGACTGCGTGGCGGGGTTGAAGCACATCGTCGCCAACGCCGAGGAACTGGGCATCGACGCCGACCACGTGATCGTCGCCGGCGAGAGCGGCGGCGGCAACCTGACGATCGCGACCGGGTTGCAACTGGCGCGCGACGGCGACGTCGGCGTGATCCGCGGGCTCTACGCGCTGTGCCCGTACATCGCCGGCGAGTGGCCGCAGGATCGGTTCCCGTCGTCGATCGAGAACGAGGGGATCCTGCTGTCGCTGCACAACAACCGGGGCCGCGTCGCGTACGGCATCGAGCAGTTCGAGTCAGGCAACCCGCTGGCGTGGCCGTCGTTCGCGACCGAGGCCGACGTCGAGGACTTCCCGCCGACGTTCATCAGCGTCAACGAGTGCGACCCGCTGCGCGACGAAGGCATCGACTTCTACCGCTTGCTCGTTCGCGCCGGTGTGGCGGCCCAGTGCCGCACGGTGGTGGGCACGATCCACGGCACCGAGATCTTCTCGATCGCCTGCCCGGACGTCAGCTACGAGACCGCGAGGAGCATCGCCAACTTCTGCCGGACGGCCTGACCGGGCCGGTCAGGCCGGCATGCGCGCCGTGACCTCGATCTCGATCTTCATCCGCGGGTCGGCGAGACCGGCGACGATCATCGTCGCGGCGGGCAACGCAGTGCCGAAGTAGGCCCGCAGCGACGGCCAGCACGCCTCGAAGTCGGCGGCGTCCGGCAGGAAGTAGCGGACGCGCACGACGTCGTCGGCGCCGGACCCGGCCTCGCGCAGCGCGGCATCGATGTTGGTCAACGTCTGGTCGACCTGTTCGACGATGTCGTCGGAGATCGTCATCGTCGCGTAGTCGAACCCGGTCGTGCCGGCGACGAACACCCAGCGCCCGTCGACGACCGCCCGCGAGTATCCGACCTGCTGCTCGAAGGTGCTGCCCTGGCTGATCCGCCGCCGCTCGTCGCTCATCGGCCGAGCATCGCACACCTCGAGTCCCTCACCGGGCGCCGGCTGCCCGTCTCGCGTACGATCGTCGGTGAACGGAGGGAATCGAATGGGTTGGAACGACGAAGACGACGACCGGCGCTACGCGGTGGTGATCAACCACGAGGAGCAGTACTCGATCTGGCCGGCCGGCCACGACGTCCCCGACGGGTGGAAGGCGGTCGGCACGACGGGGACGAAACGGGAGTGCGTGGACTACATCGAGGAGGTGTGGACCGACATGCGCCCGCTCAGCTTCCGGAGGAAGATGGCACAGCTGCGCGACAAGGGCGGCTGAGCGACGCTGTCATGTCGGCCGGCTCGACGAGGTGCTGCTCACACCGACGAGTGGAGCGACTCACCGGAGTGGCGACGCCTTCGGCGATCACCGACGTCCTCGTCACGCAGAGCTGACCGGCTCGGCGGCGACACCGGAGATCGCCGGAACGGCCGGTGTTGCACAGGCGTGCTCGACCTCGGTTCCCGAATAGAAGTCCGCCGCGTCGCGCCGTCGCCGTACCAGCAGCAGCAGCGGGAGGGCGGTCAGGGTGAGGGCTCCACCGATGATGTAGCCGGCCGGGAAGCCGCGCCGTCCCGACAGCGCGCCGAGACCGGCCTGGCCGGCGACGCTGCCACCACCGGCGATCATCGAGTCGAACGACACGACCGTGGCTCGCTGCTCGGACGGCACGACATGGTGGACGAACGACTGCCGGACCGGCCGCTGCACGCCCATCGTGACGCCGCCGACCAGCAGCAACGCGAGCGCCGCGCCGAACGAGTCGACGACGCCGACCCCGACGAGCGCCATCGAGAACACGCCGCCGGCGACGACGAACAGCGTGGTGCGACGCCCGCACCAGCGCATCGCGAACTCGACGATCGCGTTGCCGACCATCATCGAGATCGCCAGGAGGGCGGCGACCACGCCCGCGACCCACACCGCGTCCCGCCCGAGCAGGTCGAGGAAGTAGGGCTGCCAGGCGTACCAGGCCCATGCCATGAAGCCGCCCTGGATCGCGGTCACGATCATCAGCAGCCGGAGCGAGCGATGCCCCCAGCCGAACCGCACCCCGTCGGCGGCCATCCGCGCCGCCTCCGCCGGCAGCGCGCGCAGGCCGACGTGGCGCGGCGCGAACCCGACATCGTGCATCCCGCTGTACGCGAGGACGAAGAGCATCAGCAACAACGCGGTGCGAACGACGAACGGCACCGCGAGGTCGATCTGGCCGAGCACGCCGCCGCCGACCGTGCCGACCAGCATCGCCGCCCCGCTGATGATCTGGGCCCGGCTGAACACGACGTCGAGGTCGCCGTCGTAGCCGAGATGGCGAACGCCGTCGACGAGCCACGCCTCCATCGCCCCGGAGTAGAACGTGAATCCCAGGCCGAGGAGCACCGACACGACGCCGAACGCGACGATGCCGGCGTCGAAGCTCGCCAGCGCCACGTAGGCGGCCGTCGCGGCACCGAGGATCGCGATCGAGAGCAGGAACGATGCGCGGCGGCCGACGGTGTCGGCGACCACGCCGGTCGGCAGTTCGAACAACATCGTGCCGGCCGAGAACGCCGCGTTGGCGATGAACACCTCGCTGATCGACAGCCCGGCGTCGAGCAGGAAGAGCGTGTTGACGCCCCAGATCACCGACGCCGCCAGCGTGTACATGCCGCTGTAGACGAAGTAGCGCCGGACGAGCCGGCCCGCCTCGATCGGCATGTCGGCCCGATCAACCACGGGCCCACGCTAGCCCGACGCCGTCGACGGCCGGGCCGGCGACCGGGTCAGCCGGGGGCGCGGCCGATGAACAGCCCGCGCCCGATCAGACCCGGCTCGTCGTGGTCGACATCCAGGCCGGCGGCGGTGAACGCGCCGGCGTACTCGGCTGCGGTCCACAGCCGCAGCTCGTGCGGCTCGACGAACTGTTCGACGCCGTCCGCCCGACCGAC
Organism: Ilumatobacter sp.; assembly: GCA_013002175.1. Classification (GTDB taxonomy): domain Bacteria; phylum Actinomycetota; class Acidimicrobiia; order Acidimicrobiales; family Ilumatobacteraceae; genus Ilumatobacter_A. The sequence continues at coordinate 2,322 of JABDKP010000166.1, read as the reverse complement.
GACGAAGTGGAAGTCGAACCGGCTCATCGTGCCGTCCCGCGTCGATCGGCCCAATCGCGTCACGGCGAGGCCCGGCGCATTGGCGGCATCGGCGAGCACGTGGCCGTCGATCCACGCCCCGGGATGGAACCACGGCTCGACGACCAGCACACCGCCGGGCGCAAGGTGGCGGGCCATCGTGGCGATCGCCGCATGCAGGTCGTCGGCGGTGAGCATGTAGCCGACCGCGGAGAACAGGCAGGTGACGGCGTCGAACCGGGCGTCCAGTTCGAACGTGCGCATGTCGCCGTCGACGACGGTGACATCGGGCAGCGATGCGTGCGCGAGTTCGCGCATCGGCGCGGCCGGTTCGAGGCCGACGACGTCGAACCGTTCCTGGAAGTGATCGAGATGGCGCCCGGTGCCGCAGGCGACATCGAGCAGCGTCCGGGCCGCCGGGTTGCGCTCCTCGATCAGCTCGACGACCCGCGCCGCCTCGGCCGCATAGTCCTTGCCGGTGTGCGCGTTCAGGAGGTCGTAGATCTCGGCGGTCCGCTCGTACATGGCCCCATCGTGGCCGATCCAACCGGGCGCGCCGGTCGGAATTTCGAATGCCACTCTGGCGCGCGATGGGGCGCCCGGCGCACGGGTACCCGTTCGAGAGTCCGGGTCGAACGTTCAGAGTTCGAGGCTGACCGTCACCGGGCCGTCGTTGACGAGCTCGACGTGCATCTCGGTGCGGAAGCGACCGGTGGCGACGGTTGCCCCGAGCGACCGGAGTTCGCTGACGACGTGCGCGACCAGCGGTTCGGCCTGGTCGGGGCGGGCGGCGTCGATCCAGCTCGGCCGCCGGCCCTTCGTGGTGTCGCCGTAGAGGGTGAACTGGCTGACCACCAGTACGGCACCGGTGTCGAGGTCGCTCAGCGCACGGTTCATCACGCCGTCGTCGTCGTCGAACACCCGGAGACCCCACAGCTTGGACGCCATCCGCGTCGCGACCGCGTCGTCGTCGGCGTGCGTCACCCCGACGAACACGCACAGCCCCGCGCCGATCGAGCCGACCTCGGCCCACGTACCGTCGTCGTCCGATCGGCTCGTCACGGTCGCCCGTACGACGCGCTGCACCAGTGCTCGCATCGGCCCAGCCTGGCACCCCACGCGCCGGCAACCCCTTCTCCACCCGCCTGCCCACCGGCGACGTCGTACGATTCAGGCATCATGTCCGAACTGATCACCCTTGTCGTCGACGGGCGGCACGGTCACGCCTCCGTCGACATCGACCCCGCCGCCGGTTGCCGGGTCGCCCAGATCACGGTCGACGGGCACCCACTGCTCGTCGACCCCGGTGCCCGGGACCCGCAGTCGGTCATGTGGGGTGCGTACCCGATGGCACCGTGGGCGGGGCGGATCCGCCACGGCCAGTTCCGGCTGTTCGGCGTCGATCGGGAGTTGGAGTTGAACACCGAGGACGGCGACGGCAACGACCCGAACCGTCGTCACGCGCTGCACGGAACCGTCTTCGACCGGGCCTGGACCGTCGAGACCGCCACCGCGACGACGGTGACGGCGAGCTGTCCGCTGGCCGCGCCCGAGCGGTCGACGCCGTCGCTGCGGCACTTCGGCTGGACGTTCGGCGGCACGGCCCACCAGACGCTCGAACTGCTCGACGGCCAGCTCTGCTGTCATCTGTCGATCGAGGTCGACCACGAGGACCACGCCCCGTTCCTCGGCGAGGTCGGCTGGCACCCGTGGTTCCGCACGCCGGATGCGCTGAGCTTTCACCCTGATGCGATGTACGAACGCGATGAGGTCGGGCTGCCGACCGGTCGGCTCGTCGAGCCCGCCCCCGCGCCGTGGGACGACTGCTTCGTCAACACCGCGCCCGTCACGCTGCACTACGGCGAACCGGATCTCGGCCTCACACTGACCCTCAGCTCGGACTGCGACCACTGGGTGATCTACTCCACGCCGGACGACGCGATCTGTTGCGAACCGCAGTCCGGTCCACCGGACGCGTTCAACATCCGGCCCCGTCTCGTCACCCACACGCACCCGCTGCGGCGCACGATGAACATCGCCTGGTGACGCCACCATCCGGGTCGCCTTACCGGCCGGTAACCAGCGCCCGATAGCGTGCACTGAATGTCCTCGGCCGAGCAGCATCGTCTTCTCGATCCCGACGAGCCCCTGCACGTCCTTGGCGAGCTGCGCCTGCACCCGCTCGTGCTCGGCGAGTCGTTCGGTCGACTCCTCGGCTGCGCGCTCGGCCTGCTTGCAGCGGCGCAGGCACTCCATGGCCTTGCGCTCGTCTGCGGCGCGCCGGGCGCGCTCGCGCCACACGGT
>JABDKP010000110.1 GCA_013002175.1 Ilumatobacter sp. | reverse complement strand
GCTCGGCCGCGTTCGCCGTGCCGCCGGTGGGCGATGAGGGCGCGGCCGGTGCTTCGGTGCGACGCGCCCGGCCGCCCAGTGTCGCCCGCCCGGTACCCGGGTCGACCGGTGCCGCCTGGGCCGCGGCGGGGACGCCGTCCGCCAATTGCCGCTCCAGCTTGGCGATCCGCGTGACGAGCGCGCTGATGTCGGTGTCGGCGCGCTCCATGGTCAGGTGGACGATGGCGACGTCGAGCAGCACGCGTGGGTCGGGCGCCTGGCGCATCTCGGTCAACGCCGAGCCGAGCTGCTCGATCCCCCGGACGAGGCCGGCCGCGCCGAGGCGGCGGGCGAGCTCGGAGAGTTCGTCGACGCGCTGTGACGGGAGCTGCACGAGGTCGGGCGCCATGATCGACAGGAAGCCGTTGCGGAGATAGCCGATCAACTCCTCGGTCAACGTGCGCGGGTCGTGGCCGAGCGAGATCGCGCCCGCGACCATCGACAGTGCCCGGCCGGCGTCCTGCTCGATCATCGACTCGACGAACTCGTCCAGGGGCACGGTCTCGGCGCCGTCCCCGCCGGAGTTGGCGACCAGTTCCAGTGCCGACAACGCGTCCCGGGCCGAGCCGGCACCCCGGTTGACGACCTGCTCGATCGCGCTGTCCGACACGTCGAGGCCGGCGTCCTCGGCCACCCAGCGGACGTGCGCGTCGAGATCGTCGGCGGTGAACAGGTGGAACTGCAGATGCTGCGTGCGGCTCCGGATCGTGTCGGACATCTTCTGCGGATCGGTGGTGGCCAGCACGAACACGACGTGCGGCGGCGGTTCCTCCAACGTCTTCAACAGCGCGGCCTCGGCCGGCTTCGTCAGCATGTGCACCTCGTCGAGGATGTACACCTTGTGGCGGCCCGGCGTGCCGAGCGACGCCTTGTCGATCAGGTCACGCATCGCATCGACGCCGTTGTTGCTGGCCGCGTCGAGCTCGTGTACGTCGTAACTCGTGCCGCGCTCGACGGCGAGGCACGATTCGCACTCGCAGCACGGTTCGCCACCGTCGGGGTTGGTGCAGTTCAGCACCTTCGCGAGGATCCGGGCCGACGACGTCTTGCCCGTGCCGCGCGGCCCGGAGAACAGGTAGGCCTGGCCCGAGCGTCCCTCGGCGACCGATGTCCGCAACGCCCGCACGACGTGGTCCTGACCCTTCAGTTCGCTGAAGCGGCGGGGCCGGTAGCGGCGGTAGAGGGACTGGGTGGCCATTGCGGTCACGATAGCCAGCGCGGTCTGCAGACAGGGCGGGCGACTGCGACCCGGCCCGCGTCGCCCGCGATCGAGACGTACAGTCCTCGCCATGCGTCGTGACCGACACCGCCTGTCCCGCCGTGTCGCCGGGGTCGCCGCAGCCGCGTCGGCGGTTGCGGCATGCAGCAGCGCCCCGGCCTCCGACGTCGACCCGGCGGCGTACCGTGCCCAGGTCGACACGATCTGCCGCGACGCCCTGGCCGACCAGGCCCTGCTCGCCGAGCCGGCCGATGCAACAGGGGTCGCCGAGTTCGCGCTCGCCGTCGCCGCCGGACTGGAAGCCGAAGCGGAGCTGCTCCGCGCTGTCGAGCCACCGGCCGACCTCGCGGCCGACCATCGCGCCCTCATCCGCAACACCGACGACCAGGCCCGCCGCTGGACGGCGCTGGCATCGACGACACCCGACGACACCGCTGCGTTCGGCGTCATCCAGACCGAGATCCTCGAACTCGGACTCGGCCGCGACGACCTCGCACAGGAGATGGATCTGCCCGGTTGTCGGCGCACCAGCGGCTGAACGCGCTGCGCCACCGGCTGACCACACCGGGCGCCCGACCGGTTCACAGCGCGTGCTCCCGCCGTTGGCCGGAGCCTGCCACTAGCCTCGTCACACTGTGACCGGGAACACCTCCGTGGCCCTCGTGGGGACCACCTCGCCAGCCGCTCGCCGCCGAACGATCGGCCGCGTGATCGTGCTCCTCCTCGCGGCGTGTTTCGGCGCGCTGTCCCTCGGCGCGGGCACCGTGCTCGCCGACAACGAGGTGATCACCTCCGAGCCGGCCGACGGGACGACGCTGGCCCAGTCGCCGACCGAGATCGTGATCAACTTCACCGAGGAGGTCGGCGACCTCCGCAACGTGTCGCTGCAGTGCAACACGGAGCCGTTCACGCTCGAGCGACCGACGCTGAGCGGCAATGCGCGGGTGATGACCGTCCCGATTCCCGAACCGCTGCCGAAGGGCCTGTGTGTCGTCAGCTGGCTGGTCGCCGACCCGGACGGCGAGCCCAACGGCGACGGGGTGATCTCGTTCACGATCGAGAACGACCCGGCCGGAACACCCGTCACCGAGCCGGTCAACACCACGCCGGCGGCCGCACCGGACGACACGTCGACGCCGACCGACACGTCGACCCCCGAGGTCACGGTGATCGACCTCAACAGAGTCGACACCGGGCAGGGCCCACTGTGGCTCGGCCGAGTGCTCTCGATGCTGGGCATCGCCGCGGTGTTCGGCTCGCTCGTCGTGATCGCCGCGGCCTGGCCCGAGGGCGTCGAGTACCTGATCACCGTTCGCTTCGTCCGGGCCGCCTGGTTGGTCGCCTTCATCGGCACCGTGCTGTTCGTGTCCGCAGCCGCGGGTGCGGTGCGAGGCGAGTCGCTCGGTGGCGGGTTCAGTCCTGGCGCCTGGGTCGACCTGCTCGACGCGGGCTGGGCCGGCCGGGCCGCGCTGCTGCGCATCGTGCTGGTGATCGCGATGGCGTGGGCCGCGTTCCGTCCCGATCGCGTGATCGACCCGGTCACCCAGCTCGCCGCGCTCGGGATCCCCGCGCTCGCGGTGGCGACGATCGGCGTCGGGCGGGTCGACGGCTCGCTCGTCCTGATCGGCGTGCTGCTCGGCATCGCGCACGCGCTGGCCATCGCAGTGTGGGTGGGTGGCGCGATCCTGCTGGCGAGGGTGGTCCTCGCCGGTCCCGGCGAGGAAGACCTCGTCCACGCGGTACGCGGCTTCGGGCGCATCTCGGTGGTCGCAATCATCGTCACGGTGGTGACCGGGTTCGCCCAGATGTTCCGGCTCGACGGCGGCGAACTCTTCACCAACGGTCATGGCCGGGTGATCGTCCTCAAGGTCGTACTGGTCGCCGCGATGGTGTTCATCGGCCTGTCCGCGCGCCAGTTCGCCCAACAGCGCCTCGGCCGCGCCCACGAGATGACGATGCCGATGGCCGACCGGTTACGGCGGGCCTTCGGAACCGAGGCCGCGATCGGCATCGTCACGCTGATGGCGAGTGCATGGCTGCTGGCGCTGCAGCCGGCCAAGGTCAGTGCCGAGCCGTCGATCGACTATGCGCTCGAACGGCGCGTCCAGATCGCCGAGGTCGACCTCGACGTCACGGTCAAGCTGACCCGTGACACCGTCGGGTCCGCCGGGCTGGAGGTCCGGGTCGATGCACCCGCGGAGGGCCTGACCGGCCTCGAGGTGATGCTCACGCCGCCGAACAACCCCGACATCGGTGCGATCGTCCAGCCGATCCCGCTGACCGGCCCCGGCCGAGCCGTGCGCACCGAAGCCGCCGGGCTGCCGATCTCGGTGGCCGGCCCGTGGCTGCTGCAGATCAACGCGGCCACCACAGCAGGTGTCGTGCAGAGCGACCCGATCCAGTTCGAGATCCTCAACGCCGACGGGTCCGCGCCGACGACGTCGATCACGGTGCCGCCGTCGATCCTCGTGCCGATCGAGACCACGACCACCACCGCAGGCTGACGAACCGACCTCTCCCCGAAATCTGACGTCCTCAGCCCGCTCCGCGCAGCGCGAGCGACAAATTTCGGAAGTCCTCAGCCGGCTCCGCGCAGCGCGAGCGACAAATTTCGGAACGACTCAGCCGGCGCTGCGCAGGAACTCGTGGAAGTCGATCGGCGTCGCCACGTCGAGCTGGTCGTAGCGGCAGTCGGACGGCGACGCGTCGGGCCGCCACCGCACGAACGACACCCCGTGGCGGAAGCGCCCCCCTTCGAGCTGTCCGAAGGTGACCTCCGCGACCCGGCCCATCTCGATCGGCACGAACGACATGTCCTTGCCGACACTCCACCGGCTGCCGCCCGGCTGGCCCGGCGACGGTGACCTGGCCTGCTCGTCCTGCCAGTCCGCCCACGACTTCCACGGATGGTCGGCGAGCGGACCACCGGTCAGCGGCGCCAGCTCGGCGAGCAGCTCCGCCCGCAACGTGGCCGAGAACGACGCCGCGACGCCGACCGAGTGCATCTCGCCGTCGTCGTCGTACAGTCCGAGCATCAACGAGCCGACACCGTTGCCGTCCTTGTGGATGCGGTAGCCGGGAACCGCGCACAGCGCGGTGCGCTGGTGCTTGACCTTGGTGAGCGTGCGCTTGCCGGGCTCGTACGTGCCGGCCAGCGGCTTGGCGATGATGCCGTCGAGTCCCGCGCCCTCGAACCGCCCGAACCACTCCTCCGCCACGGCCCGTGCCGTACTCGCCGGCGTCAGGCGCACGACGTCGTTCGGCTGCAGTGCGTCGGACAGTTCGCTGCGCCGGTCCGCCATCGTCTCGGCGAGCAGCGAACGGTCCCCCAACGCGAGGAGATCGAACGCGACGAACGATGCGGGCGTCTCGGCCGCGAGCCGGTCGACGCGGGACTGGGCCGGATGGATCCGCTGCAGCAGCGCGTCGAAGTCGAGGCCGCGGCCCTGGCGGTCCGCGACGACGATCTCGCCGTCGACGACGCAGCGGGCCGGCAGCGCGGAGCGCAGCGGTGCGAGCAGTTCGGGGAAGTAGCGCCCCAGTGGCCGCAACTTCCGACTGAAGAGTTCGAGGCGATCGTCCTCGCGGAAGACGATGCAGCGAAAGCCGTCCCACTTCGGTTCGAACAGCCAGCCGTCGCCGTCGGGAATCGTTCGTTGCAGCTTGGCGAGCATCGGTTGCAGCGGCGGCCGAACCGGCAGCTCGAAGGGCAGATCGGATTCCATGACGTGCATTCTTGCCCGCCTCGCGCCTCCGCTAGGTTTCGGGCCGTGACATCGATGCAGGAGAAGCTCGACGATCTCGCGCGCCGGCGCGACGCCGCGCTCCATGCCGGGTCGCAGCGTTCGATCGACCGCCAACACGAAAAGGGCAAGCTGCTCGCCCGCGAGCGCCTCGACTACTTCCTCGACGACGGCTCGTTCCACGAACTCGATCTGCTCGCCCGCCATCGCGCCCACGCCTCGGGGCTGGAAGAGCGGCCGTACACCGACGGCGTCGTCACCGGCTGGGGCACCGTCGACGGCCGCAAGGTGTTCGTGTTCTCCCAGGACTTCACCGTCTTCGGTGGGGCCCTGGGCGAGGTCTTCGCCGAGAAGATCCACAAGCTGATGGACCTCGCGTTGAAGGTCGGAGCACCGCTGATCGGGCTCAACGACGGCGCCGGCGCCCGGATCCAGGAGGGCGTCGTCAGCCTCGCCAGCTACGGCGGCATCTTCCACCGCAACGTGCTGTCGTCGGGCGTGATTCCCCAGATCTCGGTGATCCTCGGCCCGTGCGCGGGTGGCGCGGTCTATTCACCGGCGATGACCGACTTCATCTTCATGGTGCGCGAGACGAGCCACATGTTCATCACCGGGCCCGACGTCGTCAAAACGGTGACCGGCGAGGACGTGACGCTCGAAGAGCTCGGCGGCGCGATGAGCCACGCGTCGAAATCGGGCGTGGCGACGTTCGTCGCGGACGACGAGAAGGCATGTCTCGACGACGTGCGCTTCCTGCTGTCGTTCCTTCCGGCGAACAACCTCGAAGAGCCGCCCGCCGAAGACGCCGGCGACGACCCGGACCGCTTCTGCCCCGAACTGCGCGACATCCTGCCCGACAGTTCGAACCTGCCGTACGACATGATCGAGGTGATCAAGCACTGCGTCGACGACGGCGAGTTCTTCGAGTACTTCCCGTACTTCGCGAAGTCGATCGTGTGCGGGTTCTCGCGAATCGACGGGCATCCGGTCGGCATCGTCGGCAACCAGCCGAAGATCCTCGCCGGCGTGCTCGACATCGAGTCGGCCGAGAAGGCGGCGCGGTTCGTCCGCACCTGCGACGCGTTCAACATCCCGCTGATCACGTTCGTCGACGTTCCCGGCTTCCTGCCCGGCGTGGACCAGGAGTACGGCGGGATCATCCGCCACGGCGCGAAGCTGCTGTACGCCTACTGCGAGGCGACGGTCCCGCGTATCTCGGTGATCACCCGCAAGGCGTATGGCGGGGCGTACGTCGTGATGGACTCGAAGTCGATCGGCTCGGACCTGGCATTCGCATGGCCGACGGCGGAGCTCGCGGTGATGGGCCCGCAGGGCGCGGTGGAGATCGTGTATCGACGTGATCTCCAGCAGGCCGCCGATCCGGTGGCGCGCCGTGCGGAACTGGTCGAGGAATACACCGAGAAGTACGCCAATCCGTACGCCGCCGCCGAGCGCGGGTACGTCGATGACGTGATCGACCCGGCCGAAACGCGTCGCAAGCTCGTCGCCGGGCTGCGGATGCTGTCGACGAAACGAGAGGAGCTGCCGCGGCGGAAGCACGGCAACGTGCCACTCTGAACATGCGTCCGGGCTCGCCGCGCTCCGACTGACCGCCAGATGAACACCGCCGCCTCACCTCCGCCTCCTCCGCCGCCGCCGCCGTCGCCGCC
>JABDKP010000061.1 GCA_013002175.1 Ilumatobacter sp. | reverse complement strand
GCCCAACGCACCGGTCAGCAGGTTGTTCGCGCCTTCCTGCCCGGCCGGGGTGTCCGGCGCCGCGATGGCGGCATTGCGGGCGATGATCACGGCCTCGAGCGTCTCGCGCTCGTGGGCGGCGTAGCCCTTGACGGTCTCGACGAGGTTCGGGATCAGATCGAGCCGGCGCTTGAGCTGCACGTCGATCTGGGACCAGGCGTTCTCGATCTGGTTGCGGCGTCGGATCAGGCCGTTGTAGGCGAAGATGGCGACGAGCAGCAGCACGACGACAACGACGACGATGATGATGGCGATCATCGGGTCAGTGTACGGGTCGGCACCGCCGGTCAGCGTGGCACTGACGCGGTGAGTCGCTCGTAGATCTCGACGTAGCGATCGGCCAGCGCAGTCATCGCGAACTGCTCGGCGCGCGCTGCCCCGTTGCGCCGCAGCCGGTTCGACAGCGCGTCGTCGTCGAGCACGCGGCGCAAGGCAGCGGTGAGTTCGCCGACCGAGCCGGGCTGCGTCAGCACGGCGTCCTCGCCGTCGGTGGCGACGTTGCGGTAGCCGGGGAGGTCGCTCGCGACGACCGTCGTCCCCGCCGCCATCGCCTCGATCAGCACGACCCCGAACGACTCGCCGCCGAGCGACGGCGCACAGAAGATGTCGGCCCCGGCGAGCCGGGCGAACTTCTCGCGGTCGCTGATCCGGCCGAGCCAGTGCACCCGCGGATCGTCGGCGGTGCGCCGGACGAGCTCGGCGGTGTCCGGGCCGTCGCTGGCGATCACCAGGTCGACGTCGGCCGGCATGCCGTCGAACGCCTCGATCAGCACCCGCAGACCCTTGCGGTCCTCGTGCCGGCCGCAGAAGAACACGGTCGGACGAGGGGTCGGGAACGGCTCGACCGAGCGGATCACCTTGACCTCGACCGCGTTGAACAGCACCTCGTAATCGACGTCGAAGTGGGCGCGGACGAGTTCGAGCGCATCCTTCGACACGACGACGCCGTGATCGATGCGCTTGATCAGCCGGCGCAGCAGCGGGTTGAGCAGCCGGTAGCTACTCGACGATCCCGCCGCGTGGAACGTGCCGACCGTCGGGGCGCGGTGCAGGACGACCGAGGTCAACGTCGGTCCCGGCGCAAGCGGTTCGTGCAGGTGGAGGACGTCGAACGCCTCGTCGTTGAGGACGCGGATCGTGCGCAGCACCGCGGGTGGGTCGGGCGCGAGCGGAGCGATCGACCCGTTGGCCGCGGTGGGCAGCGAGTTGCCGAGCGGCGTGACGAAGCTGTCGGGTGGCGGGCCGTCGCACGGGCCCAGCACGCGCGCCTCGATGCCCCGTGAACGCAACTCGCGCGCGAGCGCGAGGACCTGCATCTGCACGCCACCGAAGATCGTCAGGCTGTACGGGCACAGCAGACCGACGCGCAACGGACGACTCACCGCGCAATGTCTACTCGACGGCGGCGCGGAGCGGGCAGGCCGGTTCAGTTCATCGACGGCGTCGGCAACCCGACGTCGGTCGTGTCCTGCGGACGGGTGCGCGGCGCCGTCGACACGACGCTGCCCGGCGGCGCGGCCGCAGGACCCATCGGCGGTGGCAACACGAGACCGAACCGTTCCATGATCACGTCGGCTTCGAGCGGCCTCGACAGCAGGAACCCTTGGCCGATGTCGCATCCCATCCGACGCAGCGCGGTGACCTGCTCCGGGCGCTCGATCCCCTCGGCGACACTGGTCACGCCGAGGCTCGTCGTCATCTGCAGGATCATCTGCGCCAGGCTCGAACTGCGCCGGTCACCAGCCAGCTCGTCGACGAACTGCTTGTCGATCTTGACGATGTCGACGGGGAACCGCTGGAGGTACGACAGCGAGCAGTACCCGGTCCCGAAGTCGTCGATCGCGATGCGGACGCCCAACGCCCGCAGGTCGGCGAGGACGTCCGACGCGGCCTCGATCTCGTTGACGAGCACGGTCTCCGTGATCTCGAGCGTCAGCCGACCCGGATCGAGATCGTGCGTGCGCAGCGCTGTTGCGACCTGGTCGACGAAGCCGTGGTAGCGCAATTGCACGGCAGACACGTTGACGCTCATCTCACGCGGGCCACTGCGCTGCCAGCGCTTTGCGTGGCGCACGCTCTCGTCGATCGTCCAGGCACCGATCGTGTTGATCAACCCCGAACGCTCGGCGATCGGCACGAACTCGTCGGGCATCACGTCGCCGCGTTCCGGATGGCGCCACCGCACCAGCGCCTCCGCGCCGATCACCTCACCGGTGCGCATGTCGATCTGCGGTTGGAAGACGAGCCGCAACTGGCCGGTCTCGACGGCGGTGCTCAGCTCGCTGCGGAACTCGAGGTGTTTCGTCGCGCCCAACCGCATCGCGGGGTCGAAGATCTTGATCTGCCCCTTGCCGGCCCGCTTCGCCTCGTACATCGCGATGTCCGCATCGCGCAGCAGGCTCGAGGTCGACATCCCCTGCGTCGCGACCGCCACGCCGACGCTGGCGAGCACCGTCAGGTCGTACCCGCCCAGCATCACCGGCTCTCGCAGCATGTCCAGCAGTGACTCGGCCATGCCGAGTGCCCGGTCGACGCCACCGCGGTCCTCGAGCAGGATTGCGAACTCGTCGCCACCGAGCCGCGCGGGCGTGTCACCGCTTCCGGCGGTCACCCGGATCTGGTCGGCGATGTGCCGCAGCAGCTGGTCGCCGACCGAGTGCCCCAGCGCATCGTTGACCGACTTGAAGTCGTCGAGGTCGACGAACAGCACGACGACCGGGTCGGAGTCCAGCCGGGTGATCCGCAGCGCATGGTCCATGCGGTCGAGGAACAGGGCGCGGTTGGCGAGCCCGGTCAGCTCGTCGTGGAACGCACGGTGGCTGAGCTGCTTTTCGAGATCTCGCTGTTCGGTCACGTCCCGGAACGTCGCGACGATGCCGTCGACCGCTTCGCCGCCGATCAGGTTCGCGATCGTCGCTTCCATCCGCCGGCGCTGTCCGTCGACACGCACGAGACTCGCCTCGAACTTCACGGTGCCACCGGGGCCGAGCGCGACGAGCGCCTGGAGCTGTCGTTCCGCCGACGAGCGGTCGTCGTTGACGACGAGGTCGATGACCGGGCGGCTGATCCAGTCCGATGCCCGGTGACCGAGCGTGCTCGACAGGCCGGGGCTCGCGTACCGGATGTCACCGTCTTCGTCGACCAGCATCACGACGTCACTGGAGTGCTCGACCATCGCCGCGAGTCGGTCCTGGCCCCGCCGTTCGGTCAACACCCGGACCGTCGCGACCAGCCCCCACATCCGCGCGAGCGCGAGCACGACGACGGTCAGGGCCGACGCGGCGGCGACGGTGCGCGTCGTCCACGTGCCGAGGTCGGTGACGGTCAGCGCGAACAGGACCGTCAGCGGCGTCAGGGCGGCGACGCTCAACCCGATCACGCGCCCGAACCCGGCCGCCTCGATCGTGGGTCGGTTGCGCGGCGCCATCGAGTCGTCGAGTGCGGCTGCTGCCAGCAACAGCGGCGCAGTGATCGACAGCGCGGCCACGAGCCCGCCCGGCCCGTACCGATCGCGCAGGTCGAGCACGCTGCGGAGCGCGTCGGCGAGCAACGTCACGCCGAGACCGACCGCGATCAGCCGCGGTGAACGTTCCCGGAATCGACTCTGCACCGCGAACCGGATCCCGATCGCGAGCGACAGCGCACCGACGAGCGGGATCAGCACGGCCCACGCCCGCTCGCCGAACGGCAGCGACCGTTCCGACACCGATGGCTCGATCACCAGCAGCCACACGCCGACGCCGGTGGCGATCGCGACGATCGCCGTCTCGATCGACCCGAAGGCGTCCATTTCGCCCTGGTCGTCCTGGCTCATCCGGGCGACGCCGACGAGCAGGAACAGCGCGGCGAGCAACCGGAACATCTCGACGACCGACGGCGATGTCGCGTCGCCGCCGAAGTACCTCGTCGACCAGACCAGTGCCCCGACCGCCTGGGCGGCGAATCCGGCGACGAACAGGTACCAGCCGCCCGGCCGACGCGGCTGGTTCGCAGCGACCCCGATCAGGATCGCTCCGATGGCAATCGCGGGGGCGAGGATGCGCAGTGCCTCGACGCCCACGTGTGCGGGCAGCACGAGATACACCGCGGCCATCACCACGGCGAAACTCACGAGCGCGTGGGGACGGCTCGCGTAGCTGGACAAGCGCGAATTCTCGATGTCAGGTCTTCGGCAGATCAGGCCCGCGAGTTGAGCTGAACTGGGGGTATCCGGGATCCGACGGCCAGTTCGGTTGGAACATGTGCCACTGCGTCGGAGCTCGCCGGATCAGCACCTCGAGTTCGGTCGCGAGATGCTGGGTGACGCGCTGGACATCGTCACGCAACCGTTTCGCCTCGCGGACCGCCGGAACGGGCGGCCGGACGTAGCCGAGGTGTCCGTCGAGGCGGTTCGTGAAGTACACCCCGGTCGGCAAGATCGGGGCGCCGGTCCGCAGCGCCAGCGTCGCCGCGCCGCCGGGCAGCGTGGTCCGTTCACCGAAGAACTCGACCTCGGGACCGTTGCCCTGAATGTCGCGGTCGGACAGCAGGCACACGACGTGGTTGGCCTTGAGCGCCTTCACGACGGCGGTCCCCGCCTCCGGACCGAGTGGCACCACGGTCATGCCCAGCTTGGAGCGCAGATCGACGAACCAGTCGAACAGTTCGGGTGGATCGAGCCGTTCGACGATCACGGTGATCGGGTGCCCACGGTCGGCGATCCACCGCCCGGCCCACTCCCAGCCGCCGAGATGCGGCAGCGCGATGATCGCACCACTGCCGACGTCGAGCGCGTCCAGGATGTGCCGGTACCCGTCCTCGACGAACGGTGCGCTGACCGCCCGCTTGGACAGGTACGGCAGCCGGAAGCTCTCGATCCAGTACCGGGCGTACGAATCGAACGCCTCCTGTACCGCCCGCCGCATCCGCCCACCACGCAGCGTGGGGTCGACGCGCCGGAGGTGGCGCTCGATCATCGCCCGCCGCTCGGGGTTGGAGAAGTTCGCCGTCGCGCCGATCGGTGTCGCCAAGCCGGCGGCCATGATCCCCGGGAGCATCCGGGCGGCGAAGGCCCCCATCTTGTAGCCGCCGATCGTCAGCTGGCCGCTGATCCACTTCGGGTCGAACTCGTCGAAGGCCGGGGGTCGGCCGCGTCCGTTGCTCACGCCGGCACCAGATCTGCGCCCGTCAGGGCTTGCGACGCGGCACCCTCGTGCGGCGCCGCTCGGTCCGTGCGACCCGGCGGCTCTGGCGGCGCGACCGGCGCATCTCGATCCGCGCCGCAGTGACCGGCGCGATCGCGGCAGCACGCCACACCTTGACGAAGCGCTGGACGGCGGTGATCGACGTCAGTGCCAGCATCAGCCACAGGATCGGGATCAGCAGCACGTTGAACGCCAATCCGACGCAGATCGCGATGATCCGCTCGGCGCGCTCCATCAGCCCGCCCTTGGCGTCGATGCCCAGCGATTCGGCCTTCGCCCGCTGGTAGCTGATCACCGACGACACCGCCGCCACCGCGAACGGCAGCAACGCCAGGTGCGCCGACTCGGTGCTCGCGAAGTGCCACGCGATGCCGCCGAGCAGCAGCGAGTCGGTGACCCGGTCGACCGTCGAGTCGAAGAACGCACCGCGCTGGCTGGCGGCGCCCGAGGCCTTGGCGAGCGCGCCATCGAGCAGGTCGGGCAGCGCGGCCAAGATGACGAGGACGAGACCGATCCAGAGCCGCCCGAACGCGATCGCGACGGCGGCGCCGATCCCGACGAGCAGGCCGACCACCGTGAGGTGATCGGGCGTCATCCTCGTCCGACGGAGAAACGCCCCGAGCGGCTTGACGGCCTTGTCCACCGGCGTCCTGAACTTGCCGTCAAACATTGCGGGCGACCCTACTCGGTTTCGTCATTTTCCTCGACCAGGCGTTCGACGATGCGGCCGTCGACGGCATCGACCAGGACCAACCCGCGCTGCTGCGGCGGTTCTTCGGCGGAGTAGCACAACACTCGCCACGTCGGGCGGCTGCGCAGGCCTCGCCACACCTGCTGGGCGGATGCGTGGCCGACGCCGAAGCCGACCGCACCCTGCGCCGCGACGAGGGCGTCCTTCTCGTCGACGCTCATCCGCCAGCCCGAGGTGATCGAGAACAGGCCGACCGCGGCGAGCACCGCCGCGCCGGCGAGCCAGCCCTGATTGACGACCGGCGAATCGGTGGCGACGACGGAGACGAGGACGCATGCCGCAGCGATCAGGAGGTA
Organism: Ilumatobacter sp.; assembly: GCA_013002175.1. Lineage (GTDB taxonomy): Bacteria > Actinomycetota > Acidimicrobiia > Acidimicrobiales > Ilumatobacteraceae > Ilumatobacter_A. Next base: position 78,912 of record JABDKP010000061.1, on the reverse strand, counting down.
CATCACGCCCGGCCACCGGCGGCGGCTGTTGTCGGGGAACAGGTAGGCACCGACGAAACCGGCAGGATCGAGATCGTCCGGCAGCTCGTCGCGCTGGTCGTCGGTCATCGGTCCGAGTGTACGGTCACCACACACTCCGGAGGCGGGCCGCACTCGCGGCCAGGGGCTCGGGCAGCGTCTGGGCATTGGCGATCGCGGTCACGAAATTGGAGTCGCCGGTCCACCGGGGGACGACGTGCATGTGCAGATGGCTGGTGATCGAGCCACCCGCAGCGCGGCCGATGTTCATCCCGACGTTGAGTCCGTCGGGAATGTACGCCCGCCGGACGACATCGATCGCGTGGGTCACCGTGGCCCAGAACTCGGCGGTCTCCGCGTCGGTCAGATCGGCGAGGTCGGCGACCTCCCGGTACGGCACGACGAGCAGGTGGCCGGACGTGTACGGATAGATGTTGAGGATCGCGAACACGTGATCGCCTCGGTGGACGATGAACGTCTCCTCGTCGGGCAGACCGGACGCGAGCACCTCCGTGAACACGCTGCCGGTGGCCCCGTCGGCCTCGTCACGGCGGCGGTCCGCGGCGTCGCCGACGTACGCCGCGCGCCAGCCGGACCAGATCCGCTCGACCATCAGGAGCCGAGCGCCGCAGACTCGGCGTCCGCCACCTCGGAGGTGAATCGACCGATGAACTCGTCGAGCGGGACGTCGCGCTCGACGTCGCCGCCGCGCGGGTTGACGCCCACCGTCTTGGCCGCGGTGTCGTCGTCGCCGACGACGAGCACGTACGGCAGCTTGTCCATCTTGGCGGTGCGGATCCGCTTGCCGAGGCCGTCGTCGGCCGCCGCGACCTCGACGCGCGCCCCTGCCTCGCGGAGCTGGGCGGCGACATCGGCGGCATAGTCCTCGTGTGCCACGGCGACCGGCAGTACGCGGACCTGCACCGGGGCGAGCCACGTCGGGAAGGCGCCGGCGTAGTGCTCGAGGAGGACGCCGAAGAAGCGTTCGACCGACCCGAACAGCGCACGGTGCAGCATGATCGGCCGGTGTCGGTTGTTGTCGGCGCCGACGAACTCGAGGTCGAATCGCTCGGGCAGGTTGAAGTCGACCTGGATCGTCGAGAGCTGCCACGAGCGCCCGATCGCGTCACGGACGTGGATGTCGATCTTCGGCCCGTAGAAGGCCGCGTCGCCCTCCTTGACCGAATAGTCCAGGCCCTGGCCGACGAGCGCGCTGCGCAGTGCCTCGGTCGCCCGATCCCAGATCTCGGCCGACCCGACGGACTTGTCGGGATCCTTCGTCGAGAGGTTGAAGGTGAACTCGTCGAACCCGAATGCGCCCAGCACCGACAGGACGAAGGAGATCAGCGACGAGATCTCGTCGGCCAGCTGCTCCTCGGAGCAGTAGATGTGGCTGTCGTCCATCGTGAAGCCGCGGATCCGCAGCAGGCCGTGCAGGGTGCCGGCGCGCTCGTAGCGGTACACCGTGCCGAGTTCGAACAGGCGCAGGGGCAGCTCGCGATAGCTGCGCTGCCGGCTGTCGAAGATCAGGCAGTGCATCGGGCAGTTCATCGGCTTCGGGTAGTACGTGCCGTTGTCCATCTCCATCGGCGGGTACATCCCGTCGGCGTAGAAGTCGAGGTGACCGGAGGTCTCGAACAACTTGGCGTTGGCGAGGTGGGGCGTGTAGACGAACTCGTACCCGCCGTGCTCGTGACGCTGACGGCTGTAGTCCTCGATCAGTTTGCGGATGGTTGCGCCCTTCGGGTGCCACACGGCGAGCCCTCCGCCGAGCTGGCTCGGGAAGCTGAGCAGATCCTGTTCGACGGCCAACTTGCGGTGGTCGCGCTTCAGCGCCTCTTCGAGTTGCTGGAGGTGCGCCTGCAACGCCTGCTTCGACTCCCATGCGGTGCCGTAGATCCGCTGCAGCATCGGGCCCTTCTCGTTGCCGCGCCAATAGGCCCCGGACACCCGTTGCAGCTTGAAGAACCCGAGCTTGCCGGTGGACGGGACATGCGGCCCGACGCACATGTCGATGAACGCGTCGGTGTTGCGGTACGCGCTGATCGTCGAGCCGTCGCCGACCTCGCCCGCGTCCTCGGCATCGGCCGCGTCGCCGTCCTGCTGGGCCGCCTCGACCCGCTCGATCATCTCCACCTTGTAGGGCTGGTCGGCGAAGATCTCCTTGGCGTCGTCGAGCGAGTGCTCGGAGCGCATGAACGGTTGGTTCTCCTTGACGATCTCGCGCATCTTGGCCTCGATCGCCTCGAGGTCCGCCTCGGAGAACGTGCCACCGTCCGGCAGCTCGAAGTCGTAGTAGAATCCGTTCTCGATCGCCGGGCCGATCGTGAACTTCGCGCCGGGAAAGAGCTGCGTCACCGCCTGGGCGAGGACGTGCGCCGTCGAGTGGCGCAGTACGTGGCGGCCGGCCTCGGTGTCGTTCGTGACGATCGAGACCTCGTTGCCGTCGTGCAGCACGGTGCCGAGGTCGACGTCGCGGCCGTCGACGGTCGCCGCCACGGCGGCCTTGCGCAGTCCGCTGCCGATCGAAGCGGCGAGGTCGAGGACCGTCGACTCCTCGGGGAGTTCGCGCTCGGATCCGTCGGGCAGGGAGATGGTGATGTTCGACATGCGTCCACCAGGATAGGAGCCGGGCCACGCGCCCTGGCGGCTTCGTTTAGGCCGAGATCGGCTCGGGCTGCAACACGCTGCCGACCCGGGCGGCGACCGTCGGCTCGGTCTCTGCGGTCTCGCCGTGGTAGCGGTGCACGTATTCCTGGCCGGTCAGTTCACGGATCTCGAACATCACTTCGTCGGTCATCGAGCGCCATTGCAGGTGCTCCGGCCCGCGTCCGGCGTAACGCTCTGGACCGATCGGGCGGCCGATCTTGATCTCGCACGACTTCCGGAATTTCGGCATCGTGGCGTCCGGAGGTTGGATCGCGTCGGTGCCGATGATGCCGACGGGGTAGATCGGGCACCCGACGGTGATCGCCAGCCGGGCGGCACCGGTGCGGCCCTTGCCCAGCGTTCCGTCCCTGCTGCGCGTGCCCTCCGGGTAGATGCCGAACAGCTCGCCGTGTTCGAGCACGGTCTGCGCCACGTCGAGCGCGGCCGAACTCTTCGACCCGCCGCCGCGGTCGATCGGGATCATCCCCATCGCCGGAAACAGGAACTTCGTCTTCCATGAGTCCATGTACTCGGCCTTGCCGACGAACGAGATCGACCGCGGCAACGTGAACATCAGGAACGCCGAGTCGAGGAACGAGATGTGGTTGGGGCACAGGATGGCGGGGCCGTCGGCGGGGAGGCGTTCGAAACCGCTGCACTCGATGTCCCACAGGCGCGTCACGATCGGCGAACCGATCCGCCGCACCCTGCGCTGCAGAGTGCCCGCTCCACGAGCATCAACCATGGGCGGCACAGTAGGACACGCACGCCGCGTCGGGAAGTCGCCAATGTGAATGGCGTGTGAATCCGCGCGTCAGTCCAACGGTACGCCGAGCAGCTCGGCTGCCTCGCGCACGCCCTGCCCCGCCGCGGCAGCCGCGTCGATCATGGCGAGCGCGCCTGGCGTGTCCAGATCGTCGTCCAACCGGGCGCGGACCGCCTCGAGGAGCTCGGGGTTCGGGTCGGGGCGCGCCAACCACGACTCGAGCCGTGCGGCATTGCGCGGCATCAGGTCGTCGTCCCACTCCCAATCCGACCGGTAGTGGTGTTCGATGATCGCGAGCCGGATCGCGCGGGGGTCGAAGTCCTCGCGGAGTGCGTCGACGAACACGAGGTTGCCGAGACTCTTCGACATCTTGGAACCGTCCTTGGCGACCATCCCCGTGTGCATCCAATGCTTCACGAACTGCTCACCGGTCGCCGCCTCCGACTGCGCCCGTTCCGACTCGTGATGCGGGAAGATCAGGTCGGACCCTCCGCCGTGCAGGTCGATCGTCGTACCGAGCTCGCGCAGCGCCAGCGCCGAGCACTCGATGTGCCATCCGGGACGGCCGCGACCCCACATCGTGTCCCACGCGGGTTCATCGTCGGCGGACGGATGCCACAGCACGAAGTCGAGAGGCGAGCGCTTGTTCGGGTCGTCGACATTGCCGCCCCGTTCACGGGCGAACGCCAACATCTCAGCACGGGAGTAGCCGCTCATCGAGCCGAACGAGGGATACTTCGACACGTCGAAGTACACCGACCCGCCGGCGATGTAGGCGTGTCCCCGTTCGAGCACCATCCCGATGAACCCGCGGATGTCGGGAATCGCGGAGGACGCCCGCGGTGTCGACGAGACCGGGAGTGCGTTCAGCGCCTCCATGTCACGTTCGAACCGCGCCTCCTCTCCTGCCGCCAGATCGAGGTAGTGGATGCCGAGCTCGCGGGCCTTCTCGAACAGCGGGTCGTCGACATCGGTGACGTTGCGGACGCAGCGCACGTCGTGACCGCGGTCGATCAGGCGCCGGATCAGGATGTCGTACGAGATGAACGTGGCGGCATGTCCGAAATGCGTCGCGTCGTAGGGAGTGATCCCGCACGTGTACATCAGCACGGTCTCGCCCGGCTCGAACGGGACGATGGCGCGGCGCGCGGTGTCGTAGAGCTGCATCGTCACGGCCCAACACCGGCGGCGCGGCAGTTCATTCCCGTGCGCATGCCGGACAGCGTGGCAGATGCATCCTCGACTCCCTCGATCCGACCCGGATTTCCGAGCGGCGTGACCAGCGTCGCCCGGACGGTCGCCCGGTCGAACTAGCTTGCCGACATGGGTCTGCTCGACGGCAAGAAGATCGTGATCACCGGCGTCCTCACCGACGCGTCACTGGCGTTCGGCGTGGCACAGCTCGCCCTCGCGGAAGGCGCCGAGATCGTCCTCACCGGTGCCGGCCGGGCGCTGAAACTCACCGAGCGGACGGCGCGCAAGCTCGCCGGTCCCGACGGGTCGCCGATCGACGTGTTCGAACTCGACGTCACCGTCCCGGCACACGGCGAAGCGGTCCGTGACGCACTCGCCGAGAAGTGGGGCCGCGTCGACGGGGTGCTGCATGCAGTCGGCTTCGCTCCCGAGTCGTGCCTCGGCGACGACTTCATGGCGGCGCCGTGGGAGGACGTCGCGGTGGCGATGCACATCTCGACGTATTCACTGAAGGCGCTCGCCGACGCCTTCGTGCCGTTGATGTCCGAGGGCGGCTCGCTCGTCGGGCTCGATTTCGACAACAGCCAGGCATGGCCGGCGTACAACTGGATGGGCGTCGCGAAGTCTGCGTTGCAGAGCGTCTCCCGGTACCTCGCCAAGGAGCTCGGCCCCAAGGGCATCCGCTCGAACCTGGTGGCCGCCGGCCCGATCCGCACGATGGCCGCGAAGTCGATCCCCGGCTTCGCCCTGTTCGAGGACACGTGGGACGGGCGGGCTCCACTCGGTTGGGACGTCAACGATTCCGAGCCGGTCGCGCGTGCCGTGATCGCGCTGCTGTCCGACTGGTTCCCGGCGACGACCGGCGAGGTCGTCCACGTCGACGGCGGCTACCACGCCGTCGGCGCCTGAACCGGAGCGCGCGTCGTCAAGTTCGGCGCGGTCGGCGCGGACCTCGACCGGCGATCGCCTGGAGGACGAGCAGCAGGAGGACGGCCCCGACCGCGGCCACGGCGATGCTGCGCAGCGAGAACTCCTCGACGCCCCGGCTGTCGACCGCATTCATCAGGGCGCCGCCGATCAGCGCACCGAGCACGCCGACGATCATCGTGTACAGGCAGCCGCTGCGGTCGTCGTCGACGACCCAGCGGGCGACGCCGCCCGCGATCAGCCCGATCACGATCCACCCCAGGATGCCCACGAGCGTCAAGCTACCGCGCGAGCCCCGACGGCGCCCGGGCACCGGTGGTTACCCTCCACCGCATGAACCGCCTGGCCGACGAGACGTCTCCGTACCTGCGTCAGCACCGGGACAACCCCGTCGACTGGTTCGCCTGGGGCGACGAGGCGTTCACCGCGGCCCGCGACCGCAACGTGCCGATCCTGCTGTCGGTCGGGTATTCGGCGTGCCACTGGTGTCACGTGATGGCCCACGAATGCTTCGAGGACGACGAGGTGGCGGCGAAGATGAACGAGCTGTTCGTCAACGTCAAGGTCGACCGTGAGGAGCGCCCGGACGTCGACGCGGTCTACATGGACGCAGTACAGGCGATGACGGGGCGCGGCGGCTGGCCGATGACCGTGTTCCTCACCCCGCAGGGCGAACCGTTCTACGGCGGCACCTACTTCCCGAAGCCGGCGTTTCTGCAACTGATGGGCGCGATCGACGAGGTGTACCGCACGCGTCCGGACGACGTGCGCACCAACGTCGCACAGCTCGTCGGCGCGATCTCCCGCAGCTCCGCGCTCGCGGCCGGCGACGAGCTGCCGGGCCCGGCCCACCTCAACCACGCGGTGCAGACCCTCGCCGGTGCCTTCGACCCCGAGTGGGGCGGCTTCGGTGGCGCCCCGAAGTTCCCGTCGACGTTCAACCTCGAACTGATGCTGCGGGCCTACATGACGACGGGCGCCGACGTCGCCAAGGACATCGTCTCGACGACCCTGGATGCGATGGCGTCCGGCGGGATGTACGACCACATCGGTGGTGGCTTCGCCCGCTACTCGGTCGACCGCGAGTGGCTCGTGCCCCACTTCGAGAAGATGCTCTACGACCAGGCGCTGCTCTGCCGGATCTACCTCCATGCCGTGATCGTGATCGGGGCCACGCAGTGGCGCCAGGTGCTGGTGGAGACGATCGACTACGTCCTGACGACGTTGCAGCATTCCGCCGGCGGGTTCTTCTCGGCCGAGGACGCGGACTCGCCGGACGAGCACGGCCATGGCGTCGAGGGGCTGTTCCACACGTGGACACCCGACGAGGTGCGCGCCGCGCTCGACGGCGAGGACCCGGACGTCGTCGAGGCGACACTCGACTGGTACGGCATCACCGACGACGGCAACTTCGAGGGACGATCGATCCCCAACCGGCTCCATGCGCGGGGGCGTCTGCAGCGACCACCGGGCGTCGCGGCCGCGACTGCCCGTCTGGCTGCGGCACGCGATCAGCGTCGCCGACCCGGCCTCGACGACAAGGTGATCACCGAGTGGAACGCGCTGTTCCTGTCCACCCTCGCCGAGGCCGCGGCGGTCTTCGACGACGAGCGGTGGCGCGACGCGGCGATCCGCAACGGGGAGTTCCTGCGACGCGAGCTCCGCCGGCCGGACGGGCGCTGGCACCGGAGCTGGCACGCCGACGGCGATCCGCCCGCCCGTCACGACGCGCTCGCCGCCGACCACGCCGCGCTCGTCGATGCCTTCACCCGGCTCGCCGAGACGACCGGACAGGCCCGCTGGATCGATGCTGCGGTCGAGGTCGCCGACACGATGCTCGACGCATTCTGGGATCCTGAGCACGGCGGGCTGTTCACCACCGCGGAGGACGCCGAGCGGCTCGTCGTGCGGCAGAAGGACCTGAGCGACAACGCGACACCATCGGCCAACTCGAATGCGGCCCTGGCGCTGTACCGCCTCGCCGCACTCACCGGCGAGCAGCGCTACTCGAACCATGCGGACCGCATCCTCCAACTGCTGGGGACGCAGTTCGACGACGGTGTCGGGATGTACTCGAACGCACTGCTCGCCACCGATCTGCGGCGGCGCGGCACCACGGAGGTGGTGATCGTCGGTGACCGGCCCGATCTCGTGCGGATGGCGCTGACGGTGTGGCGGCCGGATGTGGTGCTCGCCTGGGGTGAGCCGTACGACTCGCCGCTGTGGGAGGCGCGTCCGGAAGGCTTCGCCTACATCTGTCGGGACTACGCCTGTCAGGCCCCGCAGGACACCGTGGAGGGCTTCGTGGAGATGCTCACGGGCCAGCGTCTCCCACCGCGCCCCGACGACAGCTGAAGCGTGACATCCGGTGCCAGGCACCAGATGTAACGCTCACCAGCGGCCGCGGTGGATGATCTCGCCGGGCGTGCGGCGGGAACGTGCCGCGCTCCGGCCGCGCTCGGCGTCGCCCGCTCGGTGTCCGAGCGCGAGCGCGCCGAGCAGTTCCAGGTCTGCCGGCACGCCGAGCTCCGCGCGCAGCCGGTCCGCATCGTGGAACACACCGAAGAACAGCGCCCCCAGCCCGACGTCCTCCGCCGCGAGCAGCAGCGTCATGACGGCCATCGAGGCGTCGATCGTCCAGTACGGCGCGGGCCAGGCGTCGGGCCCATCACCCAGACCGGTGCCTTCCTTGTCGGGCTCGGCGTACCGGTCGACGTAGGCGCCGGCGTCCGCGAACGGCAGGGCGATCACCGGCGCGTCGAGCAACCGCTGCCAGCGGAACGTGTCGCGACGCTCGGGTGGCAGTGTGACGTTCCAGAACCGCTCCGTGTCGGCGCCTTCGAGCACGACGAGGTGCCACCCCTGCACCTTGCCCGCGCTCGGGGCGCGGGCGGCGAGGTCGACGAGGTCGTCGAGGAGGGTCGACGCGATCGGCGTGGTCGCGAACGCCCGGGTCATCCGCCGGGCGCGTACGACCTCCGCGAATTCCGTCACCGGACGGGGCCGGTCAGCGCTTGCCGAGCTTCACGAGGTCTTCGGCCATCGTCCAGCCGTAGACGACCATTGCGCCGCCCTTGGAGACCGGGACGGCTGAGAACATCTTGACGACGCTCGCGTCGAGCTTCTCGGGCTTCAGCGACTCGAAGTCCATGAACCCGTCCTGAGCAGCACTTGCGGAGATGAAGCTGTTCGCGTCGTACTTGGCGTCGATGCCGAACCGCTTGGCGAGGCGGCGACCCCACGCCCGCTCCTCACCGACGGCCCGGTTGCCGGGCGTGGGCGTGAGATCGTCGAGATCCTTGAATGCGACGACGGCATCTGCGTTGACGAACCGGCTGCCGACGACGACGTCTTCGTCCGGGAACGCCATCAGCGCCCGGTGATAGGCCTCGTTCATCAGCCCGCGCAGCACCTGGTCGCGCTTCGATGACCGCTTGACGCTCATCAAGCCGATCAGCACGCAGGGTGTTCCGCCGATCCGTTCCAGTGTCGAGAATGCGTAGCCGTGGAGGCTGTCGCCGAATCGGGCGGTGGTGATGAGGACCCAGTCCTCCTTGGCCTTGGACAGCTGTCCCGCGCTGAACGCATCCTCCATCGACGCCAGTTCGTCGAGGTCGGTGTCCGTCAGCGCCGCAGCGTCGTTGGTGGAAACTTCGAGGGCCATCCCCACCATTCTGCCACCGGAATCGGGAATCGGATCAACCCGGCGCGCGCGGGCGACAGGATTTTCGGCTGCGAACGGCCCGGGACCTGGGGTGTCAGAGCAGGACGGCGTCGTGACCGAATGCCATCCGGAGCTCGCCGACCGAGCGATCGAGGTCGACGCGGAACTCGTCGGCCAGCTTGAGCACCTTGCCCTGGCCGATGTCGACCATCACGACCGAGTCACCGGGGTGCTCCTTGAGAATTCGCTTCAGACGCTGGATCTTCAGCTCGTCCAGCGAGGTCGACGGCATCCGCAGCCGCAGCGGACTCGACGGCCCGTCGGCGAGGCCCTGGAGGACGGTGATCGTCTGGCCGATCAGGCCGAACCGCGACTCGTCGCGGCGGTCGAGGCGGCCCTTGACGGCCACGATCAGGTCGTCTTCCAGCTTGTGACCCTGTTCGGCGAGCGTCCGCGGGAAGATCGTCACCTCGATCGATGCGTCGAGGTCCTCGAGCAGGAAGACCGCCATCTGGTCGCCCTTCTTCGTGAACTTGCGGGCGAGATTGGTGATCACGCCCCCGACGACCACCGGCGTGCCGTCCTCCATCGTGGGCAGGTCGATCAGCGCGTGCTCGACCTTGCGCTTCAACGCCGCCTCGACACCGAGCAGCGGGTGGTCGGAGACGTAGAGGCCGAGCATCTCCTTCTCGAAGCGCAAGCGCTCGGTCTTGTCGAACGTGAGGTCGGGGATCTCGGTCCGCTCGTCGAACCCGGTTCCGTTGCCGGACCCGGCGTCGGCGTCACCGTCGCCCCAGTCGCCGAACAGACTCATCACGCCCTTCTCGGTCTCGCGCCGCCGCTTGACGGTGGCGTCGATGACGTGCTCGAACACGGTCAGCAGGCCGCGTCGCGGGTGGCCGAGCGTGTCGAACCCGCCGCCCTTGATCAGCGACTCGATCGTGCGCTTGTTGAGCACGGGTTCGGGGACGCGCTCGACGAAGTCGTGGAAGTTCTTGAACATCCCGTTCTCGCCCCGCTCGGCGAGCAGCAACTCGACGAGCCCCTCGCCGACGTTGCGCACCGCGGACAGACCGAACGTGATCGCCCCCGGGCTGCCGACCGGCAGCGTCACGCCGTCGGGCACCTCGTCGGGGGCGAGCGCGCCGAAGTTCATCAGCGAGCGGTTGACGTCGGGCGGCAGCACCCTGATCCCCATCGACCGGCAGTCGGCGAGATACAGCGCCGCCTTGTCGAGGTTGCTCTTGACGCTGGTCAACAGCGACGCGAGGTACTCGACGGGATGGTGCGCCTTGAGGTAGGCGGTCTGGTAGGTGATCAGCCCGTAGCCAAAGGTGTGGCTCTTGTTGAACGCGTAGTCGGCGAACTTCTCGATGATGTCGAACAGCTGGGGGCCGAGGTCGTCGCCGTACCCGTTCGCGACGCACCCGTCCTCGAATGCGTGACGGGCCTTCGCCATCACCTCGCGCGACTTCTTGCCCATCGCCTTGCGCAGGTTGTCGGCGTCTGCGAGCGAGTACCCGGCGAACTTCTGTGCCACGCGCATCACGCTCTCCTGATAGATCATCAGGCCGTACGTGTCGCCGAGCACCTCCTCCGCGTCGGGGTGGAAGTACTCGACCGGCTGGCGGCCGTTCTTGCGGTCCGCGAAGTCGTAGTGCATGTTGACGCTCATCGGACCGGGTCGATAGAGCGCGAGCACAGCGGAGACGTCCTCGAACGACGAGGGCTCCATCGCCTTCAGCAACTGCCGCATCGGCGGGGACTCGAGTTGGAACACGCCGATCGTGTCGCCGCGGGAGAGCAGCTCGAACGTCGCCCGGTCGTCGAGGGGTACCTCGTCGATCGAGAAGTCCGGGTTGCGCTGGGCGCGGATCATCGCCTCGGTGTCGCTGATCACGTCGAGGTTCCGCAACCCCAGGAAGTCCATCTTCAGCAGGCCCAGCGATTCGACGCCGTGCATCTCGTACTGCGTCACGACGGGGGCATCGACGGGGTCCATCCCGGACTCCGGCTTGCGCTGGATCGGCACGTAGTCGGTGACGGGGTTCTTCGTGATCACCACCGCGGCGGCATGGATGCCGTCCGAGCGCTTCAGCCCTTCGAGGCCCTTGGCGACGTCGACGACCTTCTTGATGTCCGGGTCGGTGTCGTACATCGCCCGCAGGTCGGCGGCGGCCTTGTAGCCGTCGGCATACTTCGGATGTTGCTCGAAGCAGTACTTCAGCGGCGTGTCCCGGCCCATCACGAGTGGCGGCATCGCCTTCGCGATCTTGTCGCCGACGCCGTACGGATAGCCGAGGACCCGGGCCGCATCTCGCGCCGCGTTGCGAGCCTTGATCGTGCCGAAGGTGATGATCTGGGCGACGTGGTCGCGGCCGTAGCGCTCGGCCGCATAGCGGATCATCTCGTCGCGGTAGCGCGTCTCGAAGTCCATGTCGATGTCGGGCATCGAGACGCGGCTGGGCGTCAGGAAGCGCTCGAACAGCAGGTCGTACTTGATCGGGTCGAGGTCGGTGATCCAGAGGCAGTAGGCCACCGCACACCCCGCCGCGGACCCGCGACCCGGACCGACGCGGATGTTGTTGTCGCGCGCGTGCTTGATCAGGTCCCACGTGATCAGGAAGTACGACGCAAACCCCATGTCGCAGATGACCTGCAGCTCGTACGCCAGCCGCTCGACCGCTTCGGCCGGCACCTCCTTGCCCCACCGCTTCTCCGCACCGATCTGGATGAGGTGGCGGAGGTAGGCCTCGTCCGTGTCGAAGCCCTCGGGCAGCGGGAAGTCGGGCAACAACGGCTTGCCGAACTCGATCTCCACGTTCGCCCGCTCGGCGATCCACAGGCTGTTGTCGCAGGCCGTGGGGAGCTCGCGGAACAGGTAGCGCATCTCGGCGGCGGACTTGAGGAAATGCTCGGAACCCTCGAACTTGAGGCGCTTCGGGTCGGACAGCAGCGAGCCGGTCTGGACGCACAGCAGCGCGTCGTGGCTCTCGTGGTCGTCCTGGTGGGTGTAGTGGCTGTCGTTCGTGGCGAGCAGCGGGGCGCCGATCTTCTTCGCGATCTCGATCAGCTTCGGGTTGGTCTCGCGCTGTGCCGGGATGCCGTGGTCCTGGATCTCGACGAACAGGTTGTCCTTGCCGAAGATGTCCTGCAGCCGCGCCGCCTTCTCGAGTGCGCCGGCCTCGTCGCCGTTCAGCAGCGACTGCAGCACGTGCCCGCCGAGGCAGCCGGTCGTGGCGATCAGGCCGTCGGAGTACTTCTCGAGCAGCTCCCAGTCCATCCGCGGCTTGTAGTAGTACCCCTCCATGAACGCCAGCGATGCGAGCTGGATCAGGTTCTGGTACCCGGTGTTGTTCTCCGCCAACAGGATCAGGTGGTAGTAGAGCTTCGTGCCGCCCTCGGTCTCGCCGCCGGAGTCGTCGACGCGGCCGCGCCGGGTGGGGCGCTCGGAGCGGTGGTCGTGGGCCATGTAGGCCTCGGTGCCGATGATCGGCTTGATCCCCTGCCGGTTGCACTCCTTGTAGAAGTCCAACGTGCCGTACATGTTGCCGTGGTCGGTCATGCCGATCGCGGGCTGGCCGTCCTGGACCGCCTTGGCCACCAGCTCGTCGAGGCGGGCCGCGCCGTCGAGCATCGAGAACTCGGTGTGGACGTGGAGGTGGGTGAAGGAGTCGGCCATGCGCGGAAGCGAGATTACACGAGTGTCATTCGGGTGACCTACCCCAGCCGGGTCCGGTTGCGAACCTAGCTGGTCGGGGCCGGCGGCACCTCGACCGGCACGTCTAGAGGTACGTACCGGGGCGTTCGCCGTCCGGGCGGTCGCCCAACCCGCCGGGCTGCATCGGCGCACCAGGCAGCTCGCGGGCGCCGCCCTGGAGTTGGGCGCGCATCGCCATCTGTTGGGCCATCATGCTCGCCTGGATCCCGTGGAACAGGCCCTCCAGCCAGCCGACGAGCTGTGCCTTGGCGACCCGGAGTTCGGCTTCGCTCGGTACGTCCTCGTGGTCGAACGGCAGTGCCAGTGATCGCAGCTCCTCCTGGAGATCGGGCGACAGCGCCTCGGAGACCTCGGTGACCGATCGCTCGTACACCTCGGCAAGCCGCTCACGCGACGCCTCGTCGAGACCGGCCGCACGCACTTCTTCCAGCAGCTGCTTGACCATCGAGCCGATGCGCATCACCTTCGCCGGCTGGGTGATCGCCTCGACCTGCTCGCCGTCGTCGGACGTGTCGCGGTCGTCGGTGATCAGGTCCGGCCGCACGATCTCGGTGCCACTGGGCGCCTCGTCCTCGGATGAAGTGTCGATCTCGGACATGGTCGCCTTTCTACACCGTCTGCGTCGAATACGTCAGGCCGTACCCGCGAGCAGCGGGACGAAAACCTCGGCGGACGTCAACGAGCCGTGCCGGCACACGAGTTGGTAGAGGCCGGAGTCTGCGTCCTCGTGGAAGCTCACCTGTTCGCGGGCGACGAGGGCGACGTCACCGAGGCGCGACCGGACGGGCGGCGACACGGTCGGACCGAACCACCCCTCGTCGATGACCTGCTCTTTCGTGACCACCCAGGCGCGGTCGCCGACCTCGGCGCGGGCGATCTCCGCCACGTCGTCGACGGCATTGGTGTGCAACCACCGGAAGCGTCCCTCGCCGGACTGGAGCGTGACGGCACGCAGCAGCTCGGCTGACGGTGTGACGATGTTGTCGCCGACGTGGACCTGGCCGTGGTCGGCAGTGATCAGCAGCGACGTGCCGCTCGGCAGTGTCGCGAGCAGATCGGCGACGAGGTGGTCGGCGGCACGCAACTCGGCGTCGTAGTACGGCCCGAAGCCTCGCTCGTGGGCGATCTTGTCGATTCCGCCGTAATAGCAGTAGACGAATCGTTCGCCGGCCGCCACCTGCGCGGCGGCAGTGACCGCGATCGACGAGGGTGCCCGCCAGCCGAGCGGGACCGACCCGCGCAGGTGGGCCTCGCTGAACGCCGAGTTCTGCAACTCGGACATCGAGACGACCGGGATCGCTCGACCCAGGAACGGATCGAACGGCTGGACGTCGGGCGGCCGCTTCGAGCGGCGCACCTGCTGCTCGCCGACGGTCCACCGCAGCACGTTCAGCACGTCACCGCTGAGCACCATCCGGTACCCGACGATGCCGTGTTCGCCGGGCGTCAAGCCGGTGGTGATCGATGTCAGCGCCGTCGACGTCGTCGTCGGGGCCACGGTGTGCACCGCCTGGCCCGTGAACCCCGCCAGCGTCGGCATCAGATCGAGGCGATCCTGGAACTGGTCCCAGCCGAGGCCGTCGAGGACGAGCATCACGCACTGGTCGGACTCGGCGACCGGCGACGGCATCCACGCCGGCAGCGACGTCGCCCAGTCACCTGGGCCGAGCAGTGCCGGGATGATCCCCCGCACGTTTGCCCCGGAGTAGTCGGGAATGATCGGCCCGCCGCCGCCTGTTGAACTCACGAACCGCAAGTCCACCATGTCCACCGGTCGGATCACAACATCCGCGGAAGATTCCCACCGTGCGGCGGCACGGCCGGGGGGCGACCGAATCGTTATGGTGAGGGTCGTGCGCATCTCGACCAGAGGGGACTATGCCTGCCGGGCCCTGCTGTCACTGGCGTTGCACACCGAATCGTCGGGCCCGACGTCGGTCCGCGACATCGCCGAGCGGACCGGCCTCCCCCAGCCGTATCTCGAGCAGATCCTGCTCGCGCTGAAGGGAGCCGGACTGGTGCGCTCGAAGCGCGGGGTCGGCGGCGGGTACATCCTCGCTCGCGACCCCGAGTCGATCATGCTCTCGGAAATCGTGTCGGCGGTCGACGGGCCGATCACCGTCGGCGACTTCGGCGAGCCGCACCAGGACGGGTCGTGCGACCACGAAGGTCAGTGCGTGCTGCTGGAGATCTGGAACCAGGCCGGGACGCACATGCGCCACCACCTCGAGGGCTACTCGCTGGCGGGCGTCGCCGAGATCGCCCGCGGCAAGTCGCCGTGGCCACAGCTCGCAGACGACTGACGATGCTCGCCGGCAGTCGCGGTCAGGGCGTCGCTGCGTCGAGCCACGCCTGCAGGTCGGCGGCCAGCGGGCTGTGGAACGTGACGCGGTCCCCGCTGTCGGGATGGTCGAACGCCAGCTCCGCGGCGTGCAGGAAGGGTCGCTGGACGCCGAGATTCGGCCGTCGCTGCCCGTACACCGGGTCGCCGACGAGCGGGTGGGAGATCGACGCGAGGTGGACCCGGATCTGGTGCGTCCGGCCGGTCTCGAGCCGGCATTCCAGCCGTGACACCACTGCCGGCTCCGAGTACGTGCCGACGACCCGGTAGTCGGTGCGGGCGTACCGCCCGTGGGCGACGACCGCCATCTTCAACGGATCGCCGCGATCGCGTCCGATCGGCGCGTCGATGATCCCGTGAGGGGCCTCGGGAACACCCCAGACCAGGGCGACGTACCGGCGCGTGCAGCTGTGGTCGGCAAACTGTCCGATCAGGTGCTCGGCGGCGCGGTCGGTGCGGGCGACGACGAGCAGCCCCGAACTGCCGGCGTCGAGCCGGTGGACGATACCGGGGCGCAACGGGTCGCCGACCCCGGCGAGGTCGGGATACCGCGCCAGCAGACCATGGGCGAGCGTGCCCGTCCGGTTGCCCGCACCCGGGTGCACGACGAGCCCGGCCGGTTTGTCGACGACGATCACCGAGTCGTCCTCGTGGACGACGACGAACTCGACGGTCGGGTCGGCCTCGGGCAGCTGCGTGCGGGGGAACGTCGCCGGGTCGACGGACACGATCTGACCCTCCGCGAGACGGACCTTGCCGCTTGGTGCAGCCGCGCCGTCGACGAGCACCCCACCGGCCGCGAGCACCGCGCTGGCGTCTGCCCGGCTGATGTCGCCGATCAGCGCGACGATCCGGTCGAGACGCTCGCCGTCGAGCGCGGCCGGCACCTCCTCGACGATCATGGCTCGACGATCATGGCTCGACGATCATCGTTCGGCCCCTGTGCTCGCCGCATCCTCCGTCGGTGCTCGTCGAGCCGCGACGACGGTGTTGAGGATCAGCATGGCCGCACCGACGTTGATCGCGATGTCGGCCACGTTGAAGATCGGGAACCACTGGAAGTCGATGAAGTCGACGACAGCGCCACGCAACCATGCCTCACCGCGGAAGACGCGGTCGACGAGGTTGCCCGCAGCGCCACCGATCACGAGGCCGATCCCCGTATTGGACAGGCGACCCGAGCCGGTGCGCAGTGACACCAGCAGCCACACGATGACGACGGTTGCGATCACGGCGATCAGCGGCCCCAAGCCGGTGCCCCGGCTGAAGGCCATCCCGCTGTTGAACGCAAGGTTGAACCGCAGCGTCCACACGACGTCGATGACGCGATCGTCGCCGAGGCCCGTGACCGCCCAGTGTTTGGTGATCTGGTCGACCACGACCACCGCCGCGGCGACTGCGACCGGCGCCCGCCAGCCGGCTGGTGCGGGCGTCGTCATCAGCGTGGTCGTCAGCCGGTGATCAGCGGAGTCCGGCGCCGCTGATCTTCTCGACTGCGAGCACTGTGGTCTCCGGGATCGCCTCGAGCCGCTCACGCGGGATCGGCCGTCCCGACACGACCGAGTAGCCGTACGTCCCGTCCTCGATCCGTGCGAGGGCCGCGTCGATGTCCTCGATCGTCTGCCGGGCCTGCCCGGACAGCAGGCGGTCGAGGTCACGCTGGACGACCATCGTGTCGCCCTCGCCACCCTCGTCGTCGAACTGCACGTCACCCATCTCGCCGTCCTCGATCAGGCTGATTGCCTCGTCCTCGAGCCGGGTCGCACGGGCCAGCTCCGCCGCCCGCCGCGCGAGCAGTTCATCGCGCTGGGCCTTGAGGAACTTGACGTCGAAGTCCTTCGTGTAGGAGATCCCGTCCTTGCTCGTGCCCCGGGGCTTGGGAACCTCCAATTTCTCGGGCACGTCGTTCGACAGCAGCGACGGCAGCACCGACTTCGGCTTCGGCTTGGCCGCGCGACGAGGTGGCACCGACTGCTTCACGGCGGGCGTCGCCGTCGCAGTGGCCGCCTTCGTCTTCGCGGCGGCCTGCTTCGTCGTCGCGGCCTTCTTCGCGGCTGACTTCTTCGCCGTGGACTTCTTCGCCGTCGTCTTGGTGGTTGCGGCCCGCTTCGGGACAGCCTTGCTCGGCGCTGGCTTCCTGGCGGCCCGCTTCTGCGCAGGCCTCTTCGTTGCCGCCTTCTTGGCGACAGGCTTCTTCGCAGCAGCCTTCTTCGACGTCGATTTCCGGGGGGCGGTGGTCTTCACGGCAGCCTTCTTCTCGGCGGGGGACTTTTTCGCCGCAGGCTTCGTGGCGGCGGATTTCTTTGCGGCGGGTTTCTTTGCGGCGGATTTCTTTGCGGCGGGTTTCTTCGCGGCGGGCTTCTTCGCAGCAGGCTTCTTCGCAGCGGACTTCTTCGCAGCGGACTTCTTCGCAGCAGGCTTCTTCGCAGCAGGCTTCTTCGCAGCGGACTTCTTCGCAGGGGGCTTCTTGGCGGCCGTCTTCTTCGCCGGTGCGGCCTTCGCGGATCTCGACTTCTTCGGCGCTGCCATCCTGCGCTCCTCTCGGGCGTATTGAGCGCCGGACTCTAGCGGAGCCCCGTCCGATCGGCCACCATCACCCCACCGTGCCCGGCGTCGGCCTACTGCAACGCAGGGGCGTCGGCGCGCTCGACCACGATCGTCGGATCATCTCCGGCTTCGGCGTCGGCGAGTTCCGTGACGACGCTCGTCGCCAGGGTCTCGCTCGCGATCAGATCCTCGTGCGCTCCGACCGCATCGAGCCACGGTTGAGCTGCGGAGATCGACAGCACGATCCGATCGGAGACGTGCAGGTCGGCCGCGCGGCGTGCTTGCTGGACGAGCCGCACGAGGTCGCGCGCCCGTCCCTCGACCTCGAGCTCGTCGGTCACGTGGATGTCGAGCGCGACCACCCCGGTGGCGGTGCCCAGCCCGGTGCTGGCGTGATCGTCCCGAGCGACGAACTCCAGGGTGTACTCGCCGGGTTCCAGCGAGACCCCGCCGACGACGACGGCACCGTCCTGTGCGCTCCAGTCGCCGGCCTTGTGGGCCTGGATCACGCGTTGCACGTCCTTGCCGAGCCGGGGCCCGAGCTTCGCCGGGACGAGCTGGAGTTGCTCGGTCGCCACGGATGCGACATCGTCGGTCAACACGACGTCGCGCACGTTGACCTCGTCGGCGATGACACCCGCGAAGGGTTCCAGGCGGGCAGCCTCGGGCGTCGCCACCGTCAGCGACGACAGCGGCAGCCGAACCCGTCGCTGGTGGGCCTTGCGGACCGAGAGCGTCGCGGAGCACACCTCGCGAACGAGGTCCATCGACGCGACGAGCTCGTCGTCCGCCGGGAGTTCGTCGGCGGTCGGCCAGTCGAGGAGATGGACGCTGGGGGCGTCGCCGCCGGCGGCCGCCATGCCGTTGTGGATCGCTTCGGAGATCATCGGCAGCATCGGTGCCGTCGTCCGCACGAGCACCGACAGCACGGTGTGCATCGTGTCGATCGCGTCGTGATCGCCCGCCCAGAACCGGTCGCGGCTGCGGCGCACGTACCAGTTGGTGAGCACGTCGAGGTACGTCCGGACCTGCTGACATGCGCCGAACAGGTCGAACCCGTCGAGCGATTCCGTCACGTCGACGACCAGCTCACGCGTCTTGGCGAGGACGTACCGATCGAGCACGTTCGTCGAGTCGGTCCGATGTCTGCCCTGGTGGTCGGCAGCGTTCGCATACAGCGTCAGGAAATACCACGAGTTCCACAGCGGCAGCAGGACGTGGCGGACCGTCTCGCGCATGCCGGCCTCGGTCACCATCCCGTCTCCCCCGCGCAGGATCGGCGACGACAGCAGGTACCAGCGCATCGCGTCAGCGCCATGGGTGTCGAACATCTCACGCGGGTCGGGGTAGTTGTTGAGGCTCTTCGACATCTTGCGTCCGTCGTCTCCGAGCACGTTGCCGTGACTGACGCAGTTGGCGAAGGCCGGCCGGTCGAACAGCGCGGTGGCGAGGACGTGCAGGGTGTAGAACCACCCGCGGGTCTGGCCGATGTACTCGACGATGAAGTCGCCCGGGTAGTGGTGCTCGAACCACTCCTCGTTCTCGAACGGGTAGTGGACCTGCGCGAAGGGCATCGAGCCCGACTCGAACCAGCAGTCGAGCACCTCCGGAACGCGACGCATCATCGATGCGCCGGTCGGGTCGTCGGGATTCGGACGAACGAGTTCGTCGACCATCGGGCGGTGGAGGTCGGTGACCTCGACGCCGAAGTCGGCCTCGAGTTCGGCGATCGAGCCGTACACGTCGATGCGGGGATGGTCCGGGTCGTCGGAACGCCACACCGGGATCGGCGACCCCCAGAATCGATTCCGGCTGATCCCCCAGTCGCGGGCGTTCTCGAGCCACTTGCCGAAGCTGCCGTCCTTGACGTGGGTCGGCTGCCAGTTGATCTCCTGGTTCAACTCGACCATCCGGTCGCGGAACGCAGTGACCTGGACGAACCACGACGAGATCGCGCGATAGACGAGCGGCTGTGCGCAACGCCAGCAGTGTGGGTACGAGTGGTCATAGGTGGCGTGGCGGACGACGGCGCCGCGCGCCTTGAGGTCGCGGATGATCGCCGGGTTGGCGTCGAACACGTGGACGCCGGCCCACGGTGAGACCTCGGCGGTGTACTGCCCGTGTTCGTCCATCGGGCACAGCGTCGGGATGCCCGCCTCGGTACACGAGACCTGGTCGTCCTCGCCGAAGCCCGGCGCGAGATGGACGACGCCCGTGCCGTCCTCCGTCGAAACGAAGTCGGCGGCGAGCACCCGGTATGCCTCCTCGGTGCCGTGCACGGACGCGTCGGCGAAGAAGTCGTACAGCGGCGTGTAGCGGCGGCCGACGAGGTCGGCGCCCTTGATCGTGTCGACGCGCGACGCATCGCCGAACTCGGCCTGATGGGCGCCGAGCAGTGCGTCGGCCAGGATGTACCGCTCGCCGTCCGACTCGACCACCGCATAATCGATGTCGGGCCCGACCGCCAGTGCGAGGTTGGCCGGCAGCGTCCACGGTGTCGTCGTCCATGCCACCATGTGCTCGCCGCTGTCGAGCCGGAACGTGACGGTGAGCGCCGGGTCCTGGCGGTCCCGATAGGCATCGTCCATCCGGGTCTCGGTGTTGCTCAGCGGCGTCTCACACCGCCAGCAGTAGGCGAGCACCCGGAACCCCTCGTAGACCAGGCCCTTGTCCCACAGCGTCTTGAACGCCCACATCACGCTTTCCATGTAGGTGCTGTCGAGTGTCTTGTAGTCGTTGTCGAAGTCCACCCAGCGCGCCTGGCGGGTGACGTACTCCTCCCAGTCCTCGGTGAACCGGAGCACGCTCGTGCGGCAGGCCGCGTTGAACCGGTCGATCCCGTAGGCGGTGATGGCCGGATGCCCCGAGATGCCGAGCTCCTGTTCGGTCTTGACCTCGGCCGGCAGGCCGTGACAGTCCCACCCGAAGCGTCGCTCGACTCGTCGACCGCGCATCGTCTGGTACCGCGGGATCGCGTCCTTGACGAAGCCGGTCAGCAGGTGCCCGTAGTGCGGCAGCCCGTTGGCGAACGGTGGGCCGTCGTAGAACACGAACTCGTTGTCGCCCTCGTCGCCGGCGGCACGCTGTTCGACCGACGCCCGGAAGCTGTCGTCCGTCGCCCAGCCCGCGAGAATCTGCTCTTCCAGCTGGGGAAAGTTGGGTTGCGGATCGACCTCGGGGTAGGACACACCGGAATGCTACCGAGCGGGCCGCGGGTGCCCGCCGACGGATTCAGTCCTCGCCGAAGGACAGTCGGAACCCGCGCTTGGAGTCCCCACCCGCCTCGGCGCCAGCGTCGACCGGTTGATCGTCGTCATCGTCGGGCAGCCACAGGTCGTCGCTGCTGTCTCCTGCGCCCTCGCCCGTTTCATCGGCGGCATCGGCATCGCCGCCGTCGCCCGAGTCGGTCGCGGACCACGCCGCGTTGCTGACGGGGGCGCCGGTGACCGGCGTCTCGTCCGCCGCCGCGTGCGCGGTGTCGTCCGCGGTCGCGTCGGCAGGCTCGTCGTCTCCGGCTGCGGTGTCGTCGGCGCCGTCCGCGTCACCGGCAGCGTCGTCGTCGGACGCCGACAGCAGCGGCCGGCGGACCTCGCCCAGACCGCTCGGCACCCGCTCGGTCAGCTCGATCAGTTCGTTCGCGGCCTCACGCAGGCGATTCCGCTGGGCGATCAGGAACTGCTCCATGTGGTCGACGTCGGACTCGAGGAAGTCCCGCCGGGCGGCCAGCGCGTCCACCTCGCTCTTGAGCGCGACCCGCTCCTCCTCGCCGACCTTGCGCGCCTCCTCACGGGCTTCGTCGAGCAGCGACGACGCCATGTCCCGGGTCGACTCGAGGGTGCGCGACGCCTCATCGCCGGCCTCGCCGCGGATCCGTTCGGCCTCTGTCTTCGCATCGGCGATCGTCGTGTCTGCGGTGCGCTGGGCGAGGAGCAGCGTGCGACTGATCGTCTCGGACTGGTCGGGTGACGCAGCCATCGACTCGCTCTCGGACTCATCGGCCTGCGCAGACGCGCCGTCGGACAGTTCCTGGAGGCGGGCGACCGCCGCCCGGGCACGGGCCTCCATCGCCGTCGACTGGTTCTGGGCGCGCTCGAGTTCGTCGGCGACTGCATGCAGAAACCCTTCGACCTCACTGGGGTCGAGGCCGCGCTTGACGGTCTTGAACTCAGCGGTGCGTACACGTTGCGGATTCATGTCCATGGCACTTCTCTCTCGTTCAGCCACCCTGGCAGAGCGGGCTGTCAGTCGTCGTATTCGTCGTAGCGGACTTGCCTCGGTGGGGCCGGCTTCAGGAGGTAGACACCGGTCGCGACCTTCTCCATCGACCCGTCCATCGCGTAACAGATGCCGCTGGCGAAGTCGATCAGACGCCGCGCGACGGCACGGTCGGTGCCTTCGAGGTTCATGATCACCGGCTGACCGTCCTTGAACTTGTCGGCGACTTCCTGCGCCTGGTCGAATCGGCGTGGTCGGACGGTGTGGGGTTCCATCGATCCTCCTGGAACGCTGCGCAGCGCAGGTTGTTGCTGCGGCGCGTGCTGCTGGTTGGCGGGGCGGATCTGGACGCCGGAGTCGTCACGCGGGTCGCGCGGGCTGCTCGCATCGGGTCGGGGACGACGCGAGGCCGCGGACGCGTCGAAGTCACGCGACGGGAAGCTCGGTCGCGCGGCGTCCGGGCGGACCGCCAACTCGGGATCGACGTCACGAGTACGGGCGCCCCGGGCTTCCGGCTCACGGGGCGCGCGATGGCGTGCCGACTGATCCGGCTCGTCGTACTCGTCGTAGTCGTCGTATGTGTCGTCAGGACCGAGACCCAGGTATTCCATGGTCCGCTTCCAGATGGGCATGCAATCCTCCTGCTTGCGGTCAGGCTAGCCCACGAGGGTCCGCCGGAGGTGGACACGCGCGATGGCAGATCGGGCGGTCGCGACGAGCCGTCGTCATCGCGCCGGTCGCGGCCCGAACAGCGCGGTGCCGACCCGGACCTGCGTCGCCCCGGCCGCGACCGCGACGTCGAGGTCCGCGGTCATCCCCATCGAACAGGTCGCGAGCCCGAGTTCGTCGACGAGCGCGCGCACGACGCGAAACCCGGGTTCGGCATCGGCCGGCGTCCCGTCGGTCGGCCCGACCGTCATCAACCCCTCCACCACCAGGCCCTCCGCCCGAGCCAACGTGACCAGCTCGCCTGCCTCGGCCGGATCGCAGCCGCCCTTGCCCGCCTCGCCGGTCGCGTTGACCTGGATCAGCACCCGAGCGCCCGGCGCGCGCTTGGCCACTTCCTTGATCACCGACGGGCGGTCCAGCGTCTCCCACAGCGACACCAGTGCGGCAATGGAGCGCACCTTGTTGGACTGCAGTCGACCGATGAAGTGGACGCTCGGCTGCAGCTCGGTCAGCACGTCGCGCTTGGTGAGCAGCTCCTGTGCGTAGTTCTCCCCCACCGCGGTGCAGCCGGCGAAGACCGCCGAGCGTACGGCGGCGCTCGTGAATCCCTTCGTGACCGCGACCACGTCGACCGCGTGTGTGAACGGCCGCTCGACCGCGGCGATCCTGGCGTGCACGGCAGCGAGGCGTTCGGCGACGTCGGGAGCACTCATCGGCTCAGCGTGCCACGTGGGCGCCCGGATCCGTGGCCGACCGGGGTCCCGGGCGTCGGTCGGTCCACGCGATCAGGGCATGGCGGCCTCGGTCGTCGCGCATGCGGTGCGAGTACCAGCGATCACTGCATCCCGTGCACGGACCGACGACATCGAGGTCGATCCCGTGTCGGCGGAGGCCTGCTGCGACGGCGGCAGGGACGTCCAGCGCGACGTCGCCGCCATGGGTCGTGCCGCCGATGTCGTCGGCTGCGCTGCCGACGCCGGCCGCGACCTGCCCGAGTTGGGCGGGGCCGAATGCGTAGCAGCACGGATGGATGACCGGGCCGAGTACGGCGGCACTGATCGAGTCCCCTCCACCGGTCGCCGTGCCGACCGCAGCGTCGATCACGCCGGCGGCCAGGCCACGCCAGCCACCGTGCGCGAGCACGACCGTCCCGGCGACACCGAACAGGGCGAGCGGCGCGCAGTCGGCTGCCCACACCGCGAGACGGATTCCGGGCCGTGTCGTCACGACCACATCACCGCGGCCGGCGAGCGGCCACGCCAACGGCTCGTCGCCGGTCTGGACGACCCCGGTTCCGTGGACCTGGTCGGCCATCACCCACGGTGCACCGGCGACGGCTCGCTGCCGGACATCGAGTACATCGGGAGCGACCTTGTGCGGGTGGACGTCGCCGTCGCTGCGCTCGGACGCCACCGCGACGAACCGCCGGTCGCCGTCGACACGGTCGAGCAGTACGTGCATCAGGGCGACGCCCGAAACGGTCGGGTCCGGTGCGACAGGACCCTGGTGACCGGGCCGGCGTTACTTGAGGAACGACGGGACGTCGAAGTCGTCGTCGTCATCGGCCAGCGGGTCGGCCTCCTCGTCGTCGCCGAACAGCTCGGTGATGCGCGTCGGTGACGTCCGCAGCCCGAGCGCGTCGGCGCCGCCGAGCGATGCCCCGGACCCTTCGACGCGGTCGAATCCGGCGGCGATCACGGTGACCCGCACCTCGTCGCCCATCTCGTCGTCGATCACGGTGCCGAAGATGATGTTGGCGTCCTGATGCGCGACACCGTGGATGATCTCCGCGGCTGCGTTCATCTCGAACAGGCCCATGCTCGACGGACCGGTGATGTTGAGCAGCACGCCACGAGCACCGTCGATCGCCGATTCCAGCAGCGGGCTGGAGATCGCAGCCTTCGCCGCCGACATCGCCCGTTCGTCGCCGCTCGCCTGGCCGATGCCCATCAGCGCGGAACCGGCATTGGACAGCACCATCTTGACGTCGGCGAAGTCGGTGTTGATCAGCCCGGGCGTGGTGATCAGCCCGGTGATCCCCGAGACGCCCTGCAGGAGCACTTCGTCGGCCATCTTGAACGCGTTGAGCACGCTCGTCTTGTCGTTCGCCACCGTCAGCAGACGATCGTTCGGGATGACGATCAGCGTGTCGACCTTCTCTTTCAGGGTGCCCACGCCGTTGTCGGCCTGCACCGCACGACGGCGTCCCTCGAACGAGAACGGGCGGGTCACGACGCCGATCGTCAGCGCACCGGCCTCCCGGGCGACCTCGGCGATCACGGGGGCGGCGCCAGTACCGGTGCCACCGCCTTCGCCGGCGGTGATGAACACCATG
Source organism: Ilumatobacter sp. (assembly GCA_013002175.1). Taxonomy (GTDB): domain Bacteria; phylum Actinomycetota; class Acidimicrobiia; order Acidimicrobiales; family Ilumatobacteraceae; genus Ilumatobacter_A. The sequence goes on along the minus strand of JABDKP010000061.1, from coordinate 53,866 downwards.
TCGGCGCCCTTGACCATCTCCTCGATCTCTTCGCGATGCGCATCGGCTGCGGCACGGCCCACCTCGGGGTCGCTGCCGGCGCCGAGCCCGCGGGTGAGATCGCGCCCGATGTCGAGCTTGACGTCCGCGTCACTCATCAGCAGCGCCTGTGCGTCGGTGTTGACGGCGATGAACTCGACGCCTTTCAGCCCGGCGTCGATCATCCGGTTGACGGCGTTGACGCCGCCGCCGCCGACGCCGACGACCTTGATCACGGCGAGGTAGTTCTGGGGTGCGCCGGCCATCATCGGGTCCCGTCCGCTTGGATCGGGCCGAGTGTGCGCAGCCAGCGATGTCTGTTGTTCATGAGCTCGTCTTCCGTTCGATGTCACTCAGCCGGATATCACGTGTGTCAACCACGGTCATCCTGTCAGGTTCTGAAGGTTGCAACGGGGACGGTCGCGTGGAACCTCACCGCACGGTCACCTCGTTGGTCGCCACGTTGATCTCCGAAATCGTCCGATCCGGAAGGCCATCGAGCTTCTGTTCGAGACGAACGAGCTTTTCGATCTGGTCGTTGTCTCCGACTGCGGAGCCGAATCGTACCTTGATCGTCGAGGTCTGGAGGCCGTCGTCGGCCGGCGCGAGGTTGATCACCAGGTCCGAGCCGTCGTCGGTGACCTCGATCGACTCGACCCGCGGCCGGATCGTCGGGGTCAGTTTCGTCACCAGTGATGCCGCGGAGGACGGTCCGAGCGGGGCGAACTCGCCGGCCGCGAGGTCGAGCGTGCCCGGTCCGGCGAGCAACACATAGGCCACCGGCTGGCCTTCGATGACGTCGAGCACGCGGCCCTCGGCGTCGAGCACGCGGAAGCGCCCGTCGCCTCCGCGCATCGTCGCCACGGGGGTGCGCTCGCGGATCTCGATCGTGGCTCGATCGGGGAAGATCGCGCGCACCCGTGCGTCCTCGACCCAGGGGATCGCCTCCAATTCGCGCTCGGCCTCGGCGGTGTCGGCCAGCAGTACCGGCGTGCCGAGCAGATCGTCGACGACGGCGGCGAGGCGGTTCTCGTCGGTGTACACGTTGCCGCCGACCGAGACATCGTCGATGGCGAACAGGTCGGACCCGAGCACCGTCAGCACGCCGACCAGGACGAGGACGACGACGAGCGCGAGCACGACCCACTTCAGCCGCCGCCGACCCTCGGCCCGGCGGACGCCGATCCGACGCTGCCGGAAGCGGGGTTCGATGCCGGGCGACGTCGCCTCCTTCGGCGCAATTGCGTCGCCGGTGCCGTCGTCGTCGATGAACACCGTCCCGCCCGAGTCGTCACCGCGCTCGAGTTCTCCGTCGAGATAGACGGCGTCCGGCAGTTCGTCGCCGACGACGATCGAAATCGTCGAACGCGCCTCGGGGTCGGTCGGCGACGGATGCGACGGGTCGTCGTCCGCGAGCCGCGCCGGTCGTCCCAGCGCCTCGTCGAGCGGTACGGGGTCGACCGTGTCGCTCCCGAGATCGTCAGCGCCGATCGTGATCGTCGTGCGAGCCGCAGGTCCACCACTCGGGTCCGGGTCGGCGTCGCCGCCGCCGGCTTCGGCCCGGTCGGTGACGCGCTCCGCGAGCACGTCGGGGTCGGTCGGCGTCGTGATGTCGGTGTCCGACCCTTCGTCGGCGCTCCCGAACACGCGCGACAGCTCGTCGAGCACGGTCTCGTCGGGGCGGATCGGCCCGACCGCGGGCGGCTCGGCGTCGTCGATGCCGGTCACGGCCTCCACTGCATCGCCGCCAGCTTCGACACCTTCACCGGACTGCCGGCGGCTCCGCCGCAGCATCAGCGGTCCTCGTCGAACCCGATGAGACGGATCTCGCTGCGCAGGCGGTACCCCGTCGCCCGTTCGACCTCGCTGCGCACGATCCGCATCAGCTCACGGACGTCGTCGGCGGAGCCGTCCTCGTCGGCCTGGATGAAATTCGCATGCTTCTCGGACACCGTGGCCGTGCCATGGCGCAGGCCCCGCAGGCCGGCACCATCGATCAGCGCCCCGCACGTGACCTCGCCGGGCACCGGGTTGACGAACACCGAGCCGGCGTTCTGACCGCCCGGCTGGTTCGCTCGGCGCCAGTGCACGATCTCGCTGATCTCCTGCTCCGCGGTGGTCCGGTCGCCGGCCGCCAGCTGCAGCGTCACGTCGAGGACGAGCTGGCCCGGACCGAGGTCGCTCCCCCGGAACCGCAGCCCGAGGGCGGCGGCGGGAACGGTCCGGATCGCGGCGCCCCGCCGACCCGTGTCGGCCGGCTCGGCACCTGAGACGTCGGCAATCGTCGCCGAGACGACCACCGCCGCCATGTCCGAGCCGTGACCGCCGGCATTCATCCGCACGGCACCTCCGACCGAGCCGGGCACGCCGACCGCCCACTCGAACCCGGTCAGCCCGGCGGCCGCGGTGCGCCGCGCCAGCACGGGAAGGAGCACGGCGGCACCGGCGACCACGCAGCAATCCTGCTCGTCGATGTCGATCGCCGTCGCGCCTCCCAACGCCGCGGTGGACACGGCGATGCCCCGGAACCCGGCGTCGGCGACGAGCAGGTTCGAACCCCGCCCGATCGGCAACATGGGCAGCCCGGAGGCGCGCAGTGCATCCGCCAGCGCGTCGAGGTCGTCGTGCGTGCGCACCCGGACGAAGATGTCGGCGGCGCCGCCGACCCGGTACGTCGTCAGCGGGCCGATCGGCACGTTGCGCTCGGCACGGTCGCCGAGGACCGCGACCGCAACATCGACCGCCGCGAGATGGTCAGTGGGCGCGACGGGCATCGAGCACCTCCGACGGGAACGACGCGATGTCACCACATCCCATCGAGATCACGACGTCACCCTCCCGCGCCTCGCCCGCGACGAAGTTCACCAGGTCGTCGCGGCGGGGCAGCCAGACCACTCTGGCTTCCGGATGGGCCTCGGCAACGGCGTTGACGATCAGCTTGCCGGTGACGCCGGGGATCGGCGTCGTCCCCGAGGCGTACACGTCGGTCAACACGACCATGTCGGCGGACCCGAAGGCGTCGGCGTAGTGCCGCCAGATCTCGGAGATCCGGTTGAACCGGTTCGGTTGGAAGACGGCGATGATTCGCTGCCAGCCGTCTCCACTGTCGCGGGCGCCGGTCAGCACCGCGTCGATTTCGGACGGTAGGTGGGCGTAGTCGTCGACGAACGTCGCACCGCGGTCGGCGCCGCGCACATCGAACCGTCTCGCGACGCCACCGAACTTGGCGAGCGCGCCGGAGACGGCCGAGAATTCGACGCCGATCTCCAACGCCAGCGTCGCGGCCGCGAGCGAGTTGCGCACGTTGTAGACGCCGCGCATCGGCAGGTTGATCTCGCCGAGCCGGATGTACTCGGCATCACCGGCGGGCCGCCGTTCGACGACGTACCGGTACGAGCCACCGCTGGCCGTCACCTCGACGGCACGGACGTCGGCACCGGCATCGAGGCCGTACGTGACCGCGCCGTGCCGAGCGGCGAGCTCGGCCGTGACCGGATCGTCGGCGCAGAGCACCTTCGGTCCGTCGACCTGTGCGAGGTAGTCGTCGAACCCGCCGACGATGCCGTCGAACGAGCCGTAGTGGTCGAGATGGTCGGTTTCGACGTTGGTGAGGATCGTGCCGTACAGCGGGAGCTGGAGGTGGGTGCCGTCGCTCTCGTCCGCTTCGACGACCAGCCACTCACCACCGGTCCACTGCGCGCCGGTCCCGACGTCGGTGACATCGCCGCCGACGATGAAGCTGGGCCGCAGCCCGGCTTCGGCGAGGATCAGCATCAGCATCGAGGTCGTCGTCGTCTTGCCGTGCGTGCCGGCGACCGCGAGGGACTTGGCCTGCGCGCAGATCGACGCCAGCATGCCTGCCCGGCGGAGCACGGTGATGCCGGCCGCACGGGCCTCGTCGAGTTCGATGTTGCGATCGGGGACGGCCGTCGACGCCGTCACGGCGTCGACGCCCTGGACGAGCGACCGATCGTGGCCGACCTTGACCCGTACCCGCGCCGCCCGCACCCGCTCGAGCACCGGGTGGGTGCGCAGGTCGCTGCCGGAGACGTCGTGGCCCATCTCGGCGAGGGCGATCGCGATCGCACTCATGCCCGGGCCGCCGACACCGACGATGTGGAGGCGATGCGGGATCGACAGGTCGAGCGGAGCGACCGGAGCGCCACGGGTGGCCGCCGACCGTTCGCCGGCCTCGGTGGACGGATCGGTGGCACTCGGGGACGACGGCGGACTCACGATGGCACAGAGGATACGGCGACACGCTCGATCAGACGGGCCAATGCACCCGATCGATGCACGTCGCCCCGCCGACGCGCAGCATCGGCCAGCGACTCACGCGCCGCAGGGTCGTGACGCAGTCGCTCGATCTCGCCGTCGAGCTCATCGAGCCGGGACTCGGGCAGGAGGACGGCCGCGTCGCGCTCGGTCAACCACCGCACGTTGTCGGTCTGGTGGTCCTCCGCGGAGTCCGCCCACGGCACGAGGATCGCAGGGGTGCCGGTGACCGCCACCTCGTGCACGGTGCTCGCGCCCCCGCGACCGACCAGCAGGTCGGCGGCCGCGTACACGGCCGGCATGTCACCCTCGTAGCCGATGACCTGGTGGATCACGCCGTCGTCGCCCCGGTCGAGCGACTCGATGGCGTCGGCGAACCGCTCCCCTGCCACCTGCCGGACGGCAAGGCCCGTGTCGTCCCTGTGGTCCGCGACGTAGTGGGCGATCGCCCGGTTCAGGACGCCCGACCCCTGCGAACCGCCCATCACTGCGACGACGAACCGATCGGACGGCAGCCCGAGCCGGCGTCGTGCGTCGGCGCGACCGCCGATTCGATCGACGTCGAAGATCTGCTGCCTGATCGGTGCGCCGGTCAGTTCGGCCCGCGGCAACGGCGAGTTCTCGAACGACACCGCGCATGCCGCGGCGCGCCGGGCGGCGAGGCGGCTCGCGAGCCCCGGCGTGCGGTCGTAGGACACGACGACGACCGGGATTCGGAGGCGGAACGCCGCGAGCACAGCCGGCAGGCTGGCATAGCCCCCCACCGACACGACGACCCTCGGGCGATCGGCGCGAAAGGCGGCGATCGCCCGACGCGTCGCCCGGACGAGTTTCGGCAGGAACCCGATGTTGCGACGGCTGAGGCTGCGCTGCAGGCCGACGACGTCGTAGAAGACGTGGGGGAAGTCGGTGTCCGGCAGCAGCCGGGTCTCGATCCCACGCGTGCATCCGACGTAGAGGATCGATGCGGGATCGTGTCCGGTGCGGACGAGCGCCTCGGCGACGGCGAGCGCCGGCAGCACGTGACCGCTCGTGCCGCCGCCCGTCACGACGGCAAACGTACGGTCGCCCGCCTCCGCCGTCATGTCAATGACGAACCGCGCGTCGGGCGACGCTCAGCAGCAACCCGGCGGCGAACATGCTGACGAACAGCGACGTGCCGCCGGCAGAGAAGAACGGCAGGGTCAGCCCGGTCACCGGCAGCACGCCCGTGACGCCGCCGAGGTTGACGATCGCCTGGACGCCGAACCAGGCGGAGATCCCGCCGGCGAGGAGCATCCCGAACCGGTCGGGCGCGGCCAGTGCGGTCTGGATCCCGAACGCGACCAGCACGATGAAGCCACCGATCACCGCAGCGGTGCCGATCATCCCCAACTCGTCGACGATGATCGCGAAGATGAAGTCGCTGTGGGCGTAGGGCAGATAGCCGAGCTTGCCCCGGCTGCCGCCGATCCCCGACCCGGTCAGCCCGCCGTTGGCCATGCTGACCATGCCCTGCCAGACCTGGTACGACTCGAGGTCCTTGTGGGCCTCGATGTTGAGGAACGCCGTGAAGCGGCTGAGGCGCCTCGGGCTCGACATGACGAAACCGATTGCGGTCATCGCGGCCGCTGTCGTCAACATCGAGAGCGGGATCAGCGGGACGCCGGCGACCCAGGCGACGCTGAGCACGATCGCGCCGAGCACGACCGCCGAGCCGAGGTCGCCCTGGACGAGGCTCATCGTGGCAACCGCACCTGCGAGCACCGCGACCGGCAGCAGTGTGCGCCGGTGATCGTGCAGGTCGCCCGCCCTCCTCGTCAGCAGATCGGCAGCCGCGATGACCGCGACGACCTTGAGGAACTCCGAAGGTTGCACCGACAGGCTGCCGATCCGCACCCACGAGCGGGCGCCGTTGATCGTCACGCCGAGACCGGGCACGAACGGGCTGCACATCGCGGCGACACCGAGGAGTCCGAGCGGGATCGACAGCGGTTTCCACACCGTGTACGGCACCCGCGTCGCGACGATCATTCCGGCGAGGCCGAGCCCGGCCCACAGCGCCTGCCGGCTGAACACTGCGTACGGGGAGTTGCCGATGTTGGCCTGCGTCACGGCCGATGCCGACAGGACCATCACCAGACCGAACATGACGAACACCGACACGACGGCGGCGATCACGTAGAACGTTCCGGGTGGCGGTCCGAGGGCGCGGCGGTCGGCGGTCGGCGGCGTCGCGTCCGTGCCGAGCAGGGCGCGAATTCGAGCAGCCGGGCCGACCCGATCCGGGCGACGGTCGGCGACGCGAGCCGTGCGACGGGTCGCCTGGGCCGGACGGCCGTGGGGGCGGCGGCGCTGCTGACGTTCGAGGGTCGCCCGGCGCCGGTCGGCGACGTTGAGGGTCGTAGTCATGCGAGGGCCTCCGTTGGATCTGATGAGGACACGCCGGGCGGCACGTCGTGGAACTGCTCGTCGACCAGCGCCCGGAAGGCGTCGCCGCGCGCTTCGAAACTGCGGAACTGGTCGAGGCTGGCGCATCCCGGCGAGAGGAGCACCGTGTCACCCGCGACCGCCCAGTGCTGGGCGATCTCGACGGCTCGTTCCAATGTCCCGGCCACCTCGACTCGCGGTACGCCTGCGAACGTCGCTGCGATCGCGGACGCCGTGGTACCGATCGCGATCACGCCGACGAGCCGATCCGACGCCGCGGCCATCGGTGCCAGGTCGACTCCCTTGTCCGCTCCGCCGGCGATCAGCACGATGCGGTCGAACGAGCGGATCGCGGCCGCCGCTGCGTGCGGCGTGGTCGCCTTCGAGTCGTTGTACCAGCCGACGCCGCCCCACGTCCCGAGCTGTTCGAGGCGGTGCGGCGGACCGGTGAACGTCGCCAGTGCAGCACGGATCGCGTCCGTGTCGGCCAGACCGGTCTCGAGGACGAGCGCAGCCGCAGCGAGCGCGTTCGTCACGTCGTGGGGCAACGCCCGCCGCATCGACGCCTGCGTCGTGATCACCCCGCCGGGTCCGGTCAGTGCGTCATCTGCGACGTGGTAGTCGGCTGCCGCGAAACCGAACGTCACCGCTCTGCCGGGAGCGGTGGCGACGTGGCCCATCACGGCCGGATCGTCGGCGAACCCGATCGCGACGTCGGTCGGTCGCTGGTTGACGAAGATCCGCGCCTTCGCAGCCTCGTACGATTCGAGCGAGCGGTGCCAGTTGAGGTGGTCGGGCTGGAGGTTGAGCCACACCGCGCCCTCCGCGCGGAACGTCGGTGTCCATGCCAGCCGAAAGCTGCTGCACTCGACGACGAACGCGTCGAGATCCTGTTCGATGGCGTCGACCAGCGGCGTGTCGGTGTTGCCGGCATCGACGCTGCGGACGCCCGCCGCGGCGAGCATCGCGACGGCCAGCTTGGTGGTCGTCGTCTTCCCGTCGGTGCCGGTCACCGCCAGCATCGGCCGGGGACCTCCCGGGCGCTCCTGCTCCCAGCGGTAGGCGAGTTCGATCTCGGACACGATCGGCACGCCGAGGCGCTGGGCTGCGTCGATGACCGGGTGGGCTTCCGGCACGCCGGGCGACGGACACAACAGCGAACAGTCGGCGAGCAACCGGTCGAGGTCGGCGGTCGCGCCGTCGACGAGTTCGACGTCGAGTTCTGCGGCGCGGGCCAGCCGTGGCTCGTCGACGACGTCCTCGACGACCACGACGGTGTGACCGTGACGGCGCAGCGCACGGACCGTCGACGCCCCCGCCACTGCCAGTCCGTAGACGAGGGTGCGGCTCACGGCAGATCTGCCGCCACGCTGGTGAAGTCGGCGATGAAGATCGCCACGGCCGACGCGATGCAGATCCCCGAGATCAGCCAGAACCGGATGATGACGGTCGTCTCGGGCCAGCCGATCAGCTCGAAATGGTGGTGGATCGGCGACATCCTGAACAGTCGGCGCTTGCGTCCGCTCGCCTTGAACACCGCCATCTGGATGGCGACCGAACCCGCTTCCATCACGTTGATGCCGCAGATCAGGATGATCAGGAGGTGGGTGTCGGTCGTGAGGGCGAGGAACGCGAGCGCCGAACCGATCGCCAGTGCCCCGACGTCACCCATGAAGATGCGCGCCGGTGCCGCGTTCCACCACAGGAAGCCGAGACATCCGCCCGCGAACGCAGCGGCGAACACGCCCATGTCGAGCGGGTTGACGACGGCCCCGTAGATCTCCCCGTTGCGGAACGCCCAGTACGCGATCAGTGTGAACGCGCCGAATCCCATGGCGGCCGACCCGGCTGCGAGACCGTCGAGCCCGTCGGTCACGTTGACCGCGTTCGTCGTGGCCCAGATGATCACGCCGGCCCACAGGATCCATGCGAAGGTCGGTATCTCGATCCCGATGTCGGGCCGCGTCAACGAGATCGTCTCGGAGATGCCGGTGCCGACGACGAGTCCCCACGCCATCACGAAACTGGCGAGCATCGTGATGTAGTTCTTCTGCTTCCAGAAGATGCCGCGGTTGTGGCGCTTGCGAACCTTGATGTAGTCGTCGAGGAAGCCCATCATGGCGAGGAACAGGACACCGGCCCAGACGATCATCGCCTGGCGGGAGAACGCGAGGTCGCGGACGTGCGCCGCGGTCCAGCCGACGAACGCCGCGCCGACGATCGCCAGCCCGCCCATCGTCGGTGTGCCCTGCTTCACCATGTGATGGTCCGGGCCGCGGTCCTCCTTGCCGAGGATCGGCTGTCCCTGCCCCCGGGTGCGGAAGAAACGAATCAGGTACCGGGTGCCGAACAACGACACGAAGGTGGAGACCGCGGTGGCGATCATCAGGGCGATCACGACAGCTCCTCCAGCAGCGTCCTCGCGACGACACGGTCGTCGAAGTCGATGGTCCGGTCGCCCAGGTCCTGGGTCTGCTCGTGACCCTTGCCGGCGATGACGACCACGTCACCCGGCCGGGCCGATTCGAGCGCTTCGCGGATCGCCTCGCGGCGGTCGGGGTTCGACGTGACGCGGGGTCGGAGTTCGTTGCTCACGCCATCGAGGATGCCAGCGATGATCGCCGGAGGGTCCTCGGTCCGCGGATTGTCCGACGTGATGACGACCCGATCGGCCGCCGAGGCCGCCGCTGCGCCCATCTCGGGTCGTTTGGCGTGGTCCCGGTCGCCACCGCACCCGAACACGATCACGACTGCGGCGCCCGGCTCGGCGACCGCACGGGCAGATGAGATCACCTCGTCGAGGCCGTCAGGGGTGTGTGCGTAGTCGACGACCACGGTGAACGGCGCGCTCTCGTCGGACGGCGACGCGACCGTCTCGAACCGCCCCGGAATCGTGGGCAGCGACCGCAACGCGTCGGCAGCGACGTCGAGACCGATCCCGAGTTCGGTCGCCACGACGAGCGCGGCGAGCGAGTTGGAGACGTTGAACGTCCCACCGACATTCACGTCGACCTGGTGATCTCTCCATCGGTACCGGATCGTCGTGGCACCGACGGCCAGTTCGTCGAGTTCGTCGATCGAGAACCCGACGACGCGAAACTCTCCCGGCTGCGCCGCGGCATCGGCGAGCAGGCGCCCGTGGGTGTCGTCGACGTTGACCACGCCGAGCGGCGCGAACCGGGGCGCGAACAGCGCTGCCTTCGCCCGGAAGTACTCCTCGGGCGTGCCGTGGAGATCGAGATGGTCGTGGCCGAGGTTGGTGAAGACGACCGCGTCGAACTCGGTGCCGTCGACACGACGCAGCGCGAGCGCGTGCGAGGAGACCTCGAGGACCGCGGCCTGGCAGCCGGCGTCGACGAAACCAGCCAGGGCGCGTTGGAGTTCCGGTGCCTCCGGAGTGGTGCGCGGGCCCGACAACGTGCCGATCACACCGGTCGACCAGCCGTGCGCCTCGAAGATCGCCGCCAGCATCAGGCTCGTCGTGGTCTTGCCGTTCGTGCCCGTCAGCCCGACCGTCGTCATCTGCCGGCTCGGATTGCCGGAGACGACTGCGGCGATCGGACCGAGCTGGGCCCGGGTGTCGGCGACGACGATCTGCGGCGTGGCGCCGACGACGGCCGGGTCGAGCGGGTGGTCGACGAGGAGCACCGCGGCTCCGGCTGCGACCGCTGCGCCGGCGAAGTCGTGGCCGTCGGCGGTCGCGCCGGGGAGGCAGGCGAACATCGAACTCGCCGGAACGTCCTGGGAGTTGTGCGTCACGTGTCCGACTGCGACGTCGGCGAGATCGCCGACCACGTCGAGGGCGGCATCACCGATGACGTCGAGGATCGCGCCAACCGGCACCGCCGCCGAACTCATTCAGCACACCCCGTGCTCCCCGGCGGTGGCTGGATGTTCAGCTCGTGGACGAGCGTCGGAACGAGGGCGGCGAAGACCGGTGCAGACGCGGTGCCGCCGAACCGGTCGCCGGTGCCCGCCGGCGGTTCGTCGACGGAGACCAGCACCGTGACCTGCGGGTCCTCGGCCGGGAAGAACCCGACGAAGCTGGCGTAGTACACGCGCCGGCCGTCGTCGTCCCAGTACGTGCCGTTGTCGGCCGCCTTGAACGCCGTGCCCGTCTTGCCGGCGATCGACAGGTTCTCGACCTGCGCTCGCTTGGCGGTGCCCTCGCAGACGACGCGGCGCATCATCGCAGCGGTGTCGGCCGCGGCTTGCTCGGACACGACGCGCCGCGACCCGGAATCGGGCATCGGCGTCTGGGTCCCATCGGGGCCGACGGTGGCGCGGACCAGCTTCGGATCGACGTAGGTGCCGCCGTTGGCGACCGTGTTGATCGCGGAGACGAGCTGCAGCGAGGTGCTGGCGACGCCCTGGCCATAGGCGACGGTGACCCGCTCGGTGCCCCACAGGTCCTCGGGCGCCTTGAGGATGCCCGCCGACTCACCGGGGAAGTCGAGCGCGGTCTTGCTGCCGAGGCCGAAGGCGGACATGTACTCGTGGTGGAGGAAGCGGCCCATCCGTTCCTGCACCGAGATCGTCCCGATGTTCGACGACACCGCGAGGATGTCCGACACGCTGAGCGTCTCGTCGGCGTGCTGGTGGGAGTCGGACAGGAACAGGTCGTAGTACTTCTTGCGCCACGGCACGTTGAACAAGGTGTCGGGTTCCACCGAGCCCGCGTCGAGCGCGCCCGCGATCGTGATCACCTTCGCCACCGACCCCGGTTCGTACGAGTCGACCGCTGCGAAGTTGCCGCTGGTCACCTCGTAGGCACCCGTCTCGTCGTTGCGCCGCACCGACGCCATGCTGTAGATCTCGCCGGTGGCGGTCTCCATGGCGATCGCCGTCGCTCCCCTGCCACCGATCTTGGCGAGCTGCTCGAGGAGCACCTGCTCGGTTGCGAACTGGATCGAGCGGTCGAGCGTGAGGATCAAGTCGTCGCCGCTGACCGGCGCCTGGGTGATCGTCTCGGAACCGGCGATCATCCGCTGGAGCGGGTCGACCTCGCGGGTCATCGATCCGCCGGTGCCCGTGAGGACGTCGTCGAATTGCTTCTCCAGACCGGCGATGCCGACGCCGTCGATGTTCGTCCGCCCGATCACGCTGCGACCCGTGTCGCCGCCCGGCATCTCGCGTCGTGAGACGTCGTCGACGTTGACGCCGGGGTGGCCGAATTCGCGGATGAACTCGCCGACGTTCGCATCGACCTGGCGGGCGACGTAGACGAAGCCGCGGTCCTTGCGGGCCACCTCGTCGAGCAGGTCGGCGACCGTCTCGGCATCCAACTCGAGCACGTTGGCGAGATCGTGGATCGTCTGCGGTCCGTCGACGATCAGCTTCGGGTTGATCGAGATCGAGGCCGCCGGCACCGACATCGCCAACTCGTTGCCGTGTCGATCGAACATCGTGCCGCGCTGGGCGGACAGCGTGTACGACCGCGTCCACTGGTCGGCGCCGGCCGACCGCAGCGACGCCGCCTCCTGCGTCTGGAGGTATGCGACCCGCCCGATGATCGCGGCCAGGACGAGCGAGATCACCAACAGCGCCATCTTCAGGCGGCGCTGCGGGGAGGCGTGACGGCGCGCCGTCCGGACCGCCGGCCGAGGTGCGTTGACCTTCGCTCGCGATCGTCGTGGCGCCGGCTGTTTCGGTGCGGGCTGCTTCGATGCGGGCTGCTTCGGGGCCGGCTGCTTCCGCGCCGGCTGCTTCGGCGACGATTGACGGGCCGTGGGCGCGCGCTTCGAGGTGACGGTGCCGCGGGACGGGGTCTTCGACGAGGGCCGGCGGTTCGCGGCCGGCGTCGACGCCGACCGTCGGGCGGCCGCCCGCTTCGGCGAACCGTGGGTCCGGCGCGCTCCGGACCGACCGGTGCTGGGCGTGTGGCTGCGTGCGGTTCGCATCATGACCTCACGGTTGGCCGGCCGAGACCCGCTTGACGTCACTGAACTGTTCCAGCGGGTCGGTTTCGACGATGATCAGGCGCGACTGGTCCTCGACCGTGCCGGCCGCGGCCAGCTGGCGTGCGAGCAGCCAGGGGTCGACCTCGACGAAGTCCCCGGTGTCGCCGCGGACCATGCCCAGCCGCCCGGCCTCGCGTGCGAGGCGCACCGGCGAGCGCAACTCGGCACGCTGATGGCGCAGTTCGTCGAACCGCTCCCGTTCCTCGTTGACCGACCGCTCGAGTTGGTCGATGCGCAGCTGGCGTTCGGCGAGTTGCGTGTGGAACACCGCAGCTCCGAGCAACCCCGCGAGCACGATCAGCACGGCCAGCACCCCGAGTGCGAGCGGCCACCGCCGGCGTCGGGTGGCGAGCGTCAGTCGCGCCGGCTGCCGGGGATCGTGGTTCGCCTGCGAGCGGCGAAGGGCGAGCGCCATCAGGGCGTCGTCCCCGGGTCGGTGTCCACGGGTCGGCCGTCGGACTTGCGGGTGGCCGGGATCCGCTCGACGACACGGAGCCGAGCCGAGGCGGCCCTCCGATTCGACTGCTGTTCGTCGTCGCTCGGCCGTTTGGCGACGCCTCTGACGATCCGCACGGTCTGGATCGCCCCGCAGACGCACGGCAGATCGTGTGGGCATTCGCACGCTCCGGCCGCGACGGCGAAGCGTTCCTTGACGATCCGATCCTCGCCGGAGTGGTACGACAGGACCGCGATCCGCCCGCCGGGCACGGTCGCTTCGACCGCCCGATCGAGCGCATCGGGCAGCACGTCGAGCTCGCCGTTGACCTCGATCCTGATCGCCTGGAACGTGCGCTTGGCGGGGTGCCCACCGGTGCGGCGGGCGGCCGCGGGGATCGCAGTCGTGACGACCTCGGCCAGCTCGAACGTCGTCTGGATCGGGCGGGCGGCGATGATCGCCCGCGCGATGCGGCGGGCGAAGCGTTCGTTGCCGTACGACGTGATGATGCGGGTGAGTTCGTCCTCGGCGTAGCCGTTCACGACGTCGGAGGCGGACCACGGTTGGTCGCTGTCCATCCGCATGTCGAGCGGCCCGTCGTTGCGGTACGAGAAGCCGCGGTCGCCTCGGTCGAGCTGTGGGGACGACACACCGAGGTCGAACAGTGCCCCACTGATCTCGGTGATCCCGTGGTCGGCCATCGCCGCGCGCAGCTCGTCGAAGCGGCGATGGCTGGTCCGCAGCCGCCGGCTGAGGTGCTTCAGTCGGGCGATCGCCGCGTCGAGCGCGTCCGCATCGCGATCGATCCCGAGGACGTCGAGGTGGGGATGTGCTTCGAGCAGGGCGAGCGAGTGCCCGCCGCCGCCGAGGGTGGCATCGACGACCGTGCCGGAGGGGACGTCGGCGAACAGGGCGGTGACCTCGGCGAGCATCACCGGCCGGTGGTCGAACGACTCGTGAGCGGTCGCACTCATCAGCTTGCCCCTGTCAATTCGTCGGTCCCGAGATCGCGATGGTCGGCGTACGCAGACGGCTCCCAGATCTCGATGTGGTCGAGGTCGCCGAGCACGACGACCGACGAGTTCGGTGCGATACCGGCGTAGGCGCGGAGTTCGGGCGACAGGGTGACGCGCCCCTGCTTGTCGATCGCCGCTTCGTTGGCGGACGCCGCGAACGCGCGCTGGCGGTCGCGGCTCGCTTCACCGCGCTTGACGCGGGCGATCAGGTCGTTGGCTTCGTCCTTGAACGACTCGACGCTGCGAACGCTGACGCAGCCGTCCTCGCCGGAGAAGAGGTAGCAGAGATCACCGAGGGGGTGGCGAAAGGTCGGCGGCAGCGCCACCCGGCCTCGCTCGTCGAGCTGTCGCTCGTGCACCCCGACAAACACGTGTCGCGTCTCACTCCTGGCTCGTTCCCCCGCGGCGGGCCTGATGACGCTGGACAACACGGGAGGACTCCCCAGCGGGCCCCATTGTTACCCCATTCCTCCCCCGGGTCAACCATCATTCCCCATTTCATCCCCAAAACCCCCCGATCCGCGCCCGTCCGACCCACGCAGCCGCGCCCGCAGCCGGTCCGGCACCCGTTCGGAGATCGCCTCGTCGACCGTCGCCACCGGCTGCAGCGCACCGACGGGCGGGCGATGTGGCGCCGCCAGCACTCGCGTCAGGTCGTTCGAGTCGTAGGCGTGGTACCACGAGCACTGCAACCGGGCCCCGGTCCGCTGGCGGCGCTGGCTGATCCCGACGAGCTTGACGCCGTCGAGGGTCACCTCGCCGGGACCGACGCCGTCGAAGCACACCGTCGTCGACCACGGCGTCGCGCGCATCGGGCCGGCGTTGGACGTCAGCTCACCGTGGCCGCCGAGCAACTCGGCGAAGACCGCGGCGAGGTGCGCGCCGATCCAGCGCATCGGCGCGTGCACGTCGTCCGCCCACCCGGGCGCGCCGGCCGGCAACACGACATCGAGCCACCCGATCGCGCCGGGGACGAGCAGCACGGCCCCACCACCGCTGCGCCGGCGTACGACCTCGACCCCCAGGGCGGTGCACGCCGCGTGGTCGACGAGCGTTTCGTCGCGCTGGGTCGAGCCCAGCACGAGCGCGGGCCCGGTGACGCGATGCCACCAGATCTGGGGCACCACCGGTTCCGGGAGCGCCCGCTCATGCAACTCCGCGGCGGTGCCGTGACGCTCGATCAACTCGTAGTCCACCGGGTCACCGGCCGACGACGACGCGGCTCACGACGCGCGCGGCAGGTACGGGCGCCAGTTGTCCGGGATCCCGCTGACCGAGACGACGACCCAGGCAGTGGCCCGCGGCGCGCGACACGGCCGGGCCAGGCGCATTCCCGCCTCGTCGGGCGTGCGATCACGCTTGCTGAGATTGCACGGCTTGCACGCGGCGGCGACGTTCTCCCAGGTGTGCGGGCCACCACGGGATCGGGGCAGGACATGGTCGATCGAGTCGGCCCGGTCGCCGCAGTACTGGCAGCGATGGTCGTCGCGAGCGAAGATCGCCCGCCGCGACATCGACGACCTCCGGACGTAGGGCACCTTCACCATGTACCGCAACCGGATCACCGACGGTTGCTTGACGTCGAGCGACTCGCTGTGCAGCACGACACCGTCGTGCTCGAGCATGTCGGCCTTGTCGGCGAGCACGAGACACGTCGCCCGGCGAGCGGACACGACCGAGAGCGGCTCATAGGTCGCATTGAGGACGAGCGCGCTCAGCATCCGGGGACCTTACCGATCGACGCGACCGACGATCGAGATCGATATTCGCTCCGCCGAGTGCGTGCAGCGACTCAGGCGGGGCGGTCGGCTCGTTCCCATTCCCTGCACCATCTCAGATATTTGACCACATCGTCGACCTCCGCGCGGTGCGCAGCGTCGCCGTACTGCGTGACCATCCGGAACTCGAGGTAGTCGGCCGGCGGGATCGGCAGGAACGGTGCCCGCCTCCACCACCCCGGACGGGCCAGCCGGCGGGCCTGGCGCAGCGCCGTCGGCCACAGCCCGGGTCGCCGGAGCACACCGCCGCAGATCGCCAACGCGGAGCGGATCACGACGCCGCAGGCGGTTTCGGTTCCTTCGGCAACCCGAGGATCATCTCGCCGATGATGTTCCGCTGGATCTGCGACGAGCCCGCGTAGATCGTGCCCGCTCGGGCGTTGAGGAACGTCCCGATCCAGGACGCCGACGAATTGGCCG
This sequence comes from Ilumatobacter sp., assembly GCA_013002175.1. Taxonomy (GTDB): domain Bacteria; phylum Actinomycetota; class Acidimicrobiia; order Acidimicrobiales; family Ilumatobacteraceae; genus Ilumatobacter_A. The sequence goes on along the minus strand of JABDKP010000061.1, from coordinate 37,554 downwards.
CCCCGGCATCGTCGGCACTGAACGCGGACGACGGCCGGCGACCCTCCCAGAACTGCGCGTCGGCGCCGAGGATGTCCATCGCCAGCTCGGTCGACGCCTTGTGATACTCGCTCCAGTACAGCTTGGAGATCGCGCCGTCGGGGCCCGGGTGATGCCCGGAGAGGAACTTCGTCAGCGTGCGCTGTCCCAGGAACTTCATGACCTCGACCTTGGAATAGCACCACGCGAGGCGCTGCCTGATCACCGGGTCGTCGGCGACGCCGCGCTCCTGCGCGAGGGCGATCAACCGGTCGATCTCGCCCTTGAAGCGGATCGGGCCGGTCGCCGCGGCCTCGCCGCGCTCGAAGCCGAGCAGCGACATCGCGACGGCCCACCCGTTGTTGACCCCGCCGACCACGTTCTCCTTCGGGACGCGAGCGTCGGTGTAGAACACCTCGTTGAACTCGCTCTCGCCCGAGATCATCTTGATCGGGCGGACTTCGATCCCCGGTTGGTCCATCGGCACCAGCAGGAACGTGATCCCCTTGTGCTTCGACGCCTCCGGGTCGGTGCGGGCGAGGGTGAAGATGTGGTCGGCGAACTGACCGGCCGACGTCCAGATCTTCTGGCCGTTGAGAATCCACTCGTCACCGTCGAGTTCGGCCTTGAGACCGACATTGGCGAGGTCGGAGCCGGCGTTCGGCTCGGAGTAACCCTGACACCAGGTGTCCTCGCCGGACAGGATCCGTGGCAGGAAGTGCTGCTGCTGTTCGTCGGTGCCCCACATCAGCATCGTGTTGCCGAGCATCTGGATGCCGAACACGTCGTTCGGTCCGCCGCTCGGGACCCCGGCCTTGGTGAACTCCTCGGCGAGGATCACCTGCTCGGTCGCCGACAGGCCGGCGCCGCCGACCTCCTGGGGCCAGCCCGGTGCGAGGTAGTTCGCCTCGTACAGCGTCGTGCGCCACGCGGTGACGAAATCGGCCAGCTCGTCGCCGTCGAGCATGCCGATGCCCTGCCAGTCGGCGGGGAGCTTCTCCGCGAGGAACCCCTGCACCTTCTCGCGGTAGGCCTCGGCATCGGGGGTGTAGGTCGGATCCATGACGTCGATCGTAATCACCGGCGGTTACCGCGCGGTAGCCGGGCGCCACCCGCCCGCTAATTCAGCGCGAGTGCCGCAGCGGCGACGAGCGGTGCGATCCGCTCGTGCGGCTCGATCACCTCGAGACCGGTCAGCGACTGCAGGCGTGAGCGCAGCGCGATCTCGCGGTGCATCGCAGCCAGCATCGGATCGCCCAAGACGTCGATGACGTTGCCGGAGACGAACACGGTGCGGACGTCGAGGATCGCCGCGATCGACGCGATCGCGCGTCCGAGCATGATGCCGGTGCGCTCGACCGTGGGCGCGGTGGCCCGTCCGAGCGGACGGTTGATCTCGGCCTCGATCGCCGACGACGAGACGTACGCCTCCAGGCAGCCCGACGCGCCGCAGCGACAGAGCTTGCCGTTCGGTTCGACGTTCACGTGGGCGATCGCGCCGGCATTGCCGTGCGAGCCGCTCAACCGCACCCCGTCGATCACGCACGCGGACTCCGCCGTGCCGTCGATCTGCACGCTGAGGAAGCTGGCGACGCCGCGGGCCTCACCGAGCCAGCGTTCCGCCTCGGTCGATGCCGCGCCCGCAGTGTCGAGCTCGACCGACCGCCCCGTCAGCCGCTCGAGGTGTTCGCGGAGGGTGAAGTTCGTCCACGTCGGGACGAGCGGCGGCGACACGGTGCCGGCCGGTACATCGACCGGACCGACACAGCTCACGCCGACCGCCATCGGCGACCCCAGACCGTCCGGTGACGCCGCGATCACCCGCCTGATCAACCGCTCCAGCGACCGCCACACCTCGCGGGTGGGCGTCGTGATCCGGTCGCGCAGCAGCACCTCGCCCCGCGCATCCACGAGCCCGGCGGCGAGGCGCGTCGACTCGACCGCCACAGCAAGGACGTGGGGAATCGGCTCCACTTCGTCGCTCGGCGCGAAACTCATCGGGAACGAACGTACCGCCGACTGTCGCGGGCGGGCGTTTGCATCTACCCTTCGCGTGGTGACGATGGATCTTGACGAGGACGGAACGCCGGGCTCCGGCATCGGGACCGGCGGACGCCACGACGGTGCTGCGGGCGCGGGCGCGACCGACGATGCGAGCGCGCAGATCGCCCCCCGTGGTTTCGCCGCGCTGTTCGATGCGGTCGCGGCGAACATTGCACAGGTGATCCACGGCAAGATCGAAGCGATCGAGCTGGCGATCATGTGCCTGCTCGCCGAAGGCCACCTGCTCGTCGAGGATGTGCCGGGTGTCGGTAAGACCAGCCTCGCCAAGGCATTGTCCGCATCGGTCGACTGCACGTGGAAGCGCGTCCAGTTCACCCCCGATCTGCTGCCCTCCGACCTCGTCGGGGTCAGCGTCTACCAACGCTCGACCGAGACGTTCCGGTTCGAGCCCGGGCCGTTGTTCGCCAACATCGTCCTCGCCGACGAGATCAACCGTGCCTCACCGAAGACCCAGTCCGCGCTGCTGGAGGCGATGGAGGAACGCCAGGTCACCGTCGACGCCGTCAGCCGCGAGCTGATGCCGCCGTTCATGGTCATCGCCACCCAGAACCCCGTCGACCAGGAGGGCACGTACCGGCTGCCCGAGAGCCAGCTCGACCGCTTCCTGCTGCGCATCTCGATCGGGTATCCGGGCCGCACCGCCGAGATCGAGATGCTCGACGACCTCGGCTCGGCGACCGTCTTGCGCTCGCTCAGCCCGGTCGTGTCCGCCGAGGAGATCAACGGGATGATCGAGGCGGTGCGCGGCGTGTACGTCGCCGGCGCGTTGAAGTCGTACCTCGTCGACATCTCCGAGGCCAGCCGTCGCCACCCGGGGATCGAACTCGGGTTGTCGCCGCGTGCCACGCTGCAACTCGCCGCGTCCACCCGGGCGCACGCGGCGGCTCGCGGCCGGAACTACGCGACGCCGGACGACGTCAAGGCCGTCGGCCTGTCGACGTTGGCCCACCGCATCATGGTGCGCACCGACCGCGGCGCCCACCTCTCCCCCGAGGACGCCGTGCGCGAGCTGTTCGAGGCGGTCCCGGTGCCCGTGGCCCGCTGAGATGCTGACGCGGCAGGGTGTCACCAGCATCGCCGCCGGCATCCTCGCGATCGCCGTCGGGCGGGTGTTCGGCGTCGTCGAACTCTTCGTCGTCGGCGCCGCCTTCCTCGGCGCCGTGGTGTGGGCCCTGCTGTTCGTCCACGTGCGGCGCCCGCAGATCTCTGCGACGCGCTGGGTCCATCCGACGGTGCTCGTCGCCGGCGACACCGGCCGCGTCGATCTGCGACTCGAACACCGGGGCGCCGTCCGCTCGACGTCGTTCGAGCTCGCGGAGCGCGTCCGCCGGGCGAACTCGACCGACCACGTCGCACGACTCTCGGTCGCACCCCTGGCCCCCGGGACGCGCTCGTCGGCCGGATACCAACTTCCCACGAAAGCCCGCGGCATCGTCCAGCTCGGGCCGTTGCTCGCCGAGATCCGCGACCCACTCGGCATCGCCAGTTCACGCACCATCGTCGCCGACCTCGACACGGTCACCGTCGCCCCGAAGACGTTCCTCCTGGCGATGCCGACGCTCGGCCAGGGCGTGCTGGGCCGACACCTGCTGGTCCAGGCGCGCCGGCTCGGACCCGGCGAGTTCCACGGCTTGCGCGTCTACGTCGACGGCGACGAACCGCGGTCGATCGACTGGAAGTCCTCGGCCCGCTCCGAAGACCTGCTCGTCAAGGAACACACGGTCGAAGGCGTGCGCCGCTGCACGGTCGTCTTCGACGCCGACCCGTCGTCGTACCTCGACGCCGACGCCTTCGAGCGCGGCGTCACTGCGGCGGCCAGCCTCGTGCACAGCTCCGAACAGGCCGGGCTGACGACGCGTTTCGTCACCGCCGGCGGCGTCGACCTACGCGGGCCGGAAGCAGGCGCGAACACGCAACGAGTGCTCGCCCGCATCCAACCGGATGCGGCGCCACTCGGCGCACTCGACCGAGACCCGGGCGAGGGCCTCGGCCTGATCGTCCTCGTGACCGGCTCGCACCAGAGCACGGCGTGGCGGTCGATCCAGGCGATCGTCGACCCGACGCTCACCGCGCTCAGCGTCACCACCGGCGAACGGGCCCGTCACGGCGTCGGCGTCTCCGCTCGCACCGAGGACGAGTTCGTCAGTTCGTGGCGCGCGCTGAACGGCAAGACCACGAGCAAGGTCGAGGCGCCGCGGTGACGATCACCGAGGCCCGCCCCGCACCCCGCGCCGCTCGCGACTGGCAGCCGGGGACCCCGGCGCAGCGAGCTCGGCCCGCTGCGCCGGCCGCTCCCGTCATCGACCCCCAGCTGTCGGGCGAACTGCTGGCGGTCGCCGCACTCGCGTTGTTCTCGATCACGGTCGCCGCGGGGTACACGCGCGTGTTCGCGGGGTGGCAGTTCCTGGACGACTTCATCGTGCTCGCAGTCGTCGGTCACGGGCTCGGCTTCGTGCTGCGTCGGCTGCGCGTCCCCGGCGTGCTGGCGGTCCCAGTGCTCGCCGCCGCCCTCGTCTGGCTGATCGGCTACGTGTTCTACCGAGACTCCTACTCGTGGTTGCTCCCGACGAATGAGACGCTCACGCTCTTCCAGGCCGAGATCGACCTCGTGCAACAGCAGTTCCGTGGGGCGGTCGCCCCGGTGATCTACGGCGGCGGGTGGGACGTGCTCGCGGCGATCGGCATCGGGCTCACTGTCGTGCTGTCGGACACGTTCGCGTTCCGCGCGTTCGCCCGCGCCGAGGCGCTCGTGCCGGGTGGCGTGCTGTTCGTGTTCATCGCTGCGCTCGGCTACGAGCGCAGCCGCATCGCCTTGACGATGCTGCTGATCGCAGCAGGTGTCATCACCACCGTCGCCCTGCGTGCGTACCATGCCCCGCACCGATCGTCGGCGATCGGCCGGCGACGGTCGCCGAGCGCGATGATCCTGCCTGCGGCGCTCGGGACGGCCGCGCTCGTCGCGGTCACGGCAGGTGTGTTCGGACCGCGCCTGCCGGGTGCCGACTCCGAGCCGATCTACGAGACCCGCGGCGGCGACAGCGGCCGCGTCACCAACGTCGTCAGCCCCCTCGTCGACATCCGCTCCCGGCTCACGAACCGGTCGAATTCGGAGCTGTTCGTCGTCGAGGCCGACTTCGAGTCCTACTGGCGGCTGTCCGCACTCCCCCGCTTCGACGGCACCCGCTGGGGACTGCCCGAGCGGGCGCTCACGCGGGCCGACGGCGAGCTGTCGACGGCCCGCTCGGGTGCCACCGAACTGCGCCAGACGATCCGGATCTCCAACCTCGGCGACAAGTTCGTGCCGACCGCCGCCGACCCGATTGCCGCGTCGCCGCAGGACGGTCTGCGCTGGAACGCCGACTCCGCGACGCTGTTGAAGCTCGACGGCGAACTCGCCCCCGGCGACACGTACGAGATCGTCTCGGCCTCGCCCCGGTTCGACCTCGATGCGCTGCGCGCCGCTGGATCGACCGGCGTCGGCGACCCGATCTACCTCGAGCTGCCGGACGACTTCCCGTCATCGGTCGGCGAGATCGCCCGCCAGGTGACGGCCGGGGCGGCGACGCCGTACGACGTCGCCTTGACGCTGCAGACCTGGTTCCGCTCGGAGTTCGACTACAGCCTGGAGGTGCAGGCAGGGCACGGCACGAATGCAATCGAGGGGTTCCTGCGCGACCGCGTCGGCTACTGCGAACAATTCGCCGGTACCTACGCGGCGATGATGCGCACGCTCGGCATTCCGGCGCGTGTCGCCGTGGGCTTCACGCCCGGGACGTTCGACGGCACCGGCTACTCGGTGCTCGGCAAGAACGCCCACGCCTGGCCCGAAGTGTGGTTCTCCGGGCTCGGCTGGGTGCCGTTCGAGCCGACCCCGGGCCGGGGCGCGCCGGGGGCCGAGAACTACACCAACGTCCCACCCGAGCAGGACGTGTCCGGCGTCGACCCCGACGCACCGCGGCAGCAGCCGGCGGACCCGGATGACATCAACACCCCCGCCCCGACGACGACGGTGGCCTCGTCCGACGACCCCGACGATCCCGATGCGCCGGCGATCCCCGCGGGCGTCGACCAGACGCTCGGTCCCACCGACGACGCAGCGCCGCCGCCGGAACCGCCGTCGTTCCCGTGGGCCATCGTCGTGGCGATCATCGCCGCGATCGTGCTGCTCCTCGCCCCCGCGCTGATCCGTCGCTTCCGCCGACACCACGAGGCCACCGACGACGCGGGCGCCATCGCACTCCTCTGGCGGCGAGCGACCGACGCCCTCGGCGAGGTCGGCGTACGGACCAAGTCGTCGCTGACGCCGGAGGAGCACGCCGTCGCGGCTGCGGCCAAGTTCCCGATCGCCGCGCGCCCGATGAGGTCGCTCGCCGAGGCGCTGACGACCGTCACGTTCGCGCCAGGCCCCGGTGTCGCAGCGACGTACTTCCCCGACTTCGACCAGCCCGACCGGCATGCCGCGTCACGGGTTGCCGATTGCGAGCTCTGGTGCCGCCAGATCGAGCGGGCGGTCAACGAGTCGATCTCCCCGCTGGTGCGGGTGCGCCGCTACTTCACCCGCCTCGGCTGACGACGTCGGCTCGGCGTGGAGGTCAGTGGTCGTCGACGCTGTCGGACTGTGCGTCCGGACGCCGGCCCCCGCTCAGCCACGCCGAGATCGGCAGCTGGCCGAGGCGATCGCGCCCGAGGAGCCGCAGCTCGGACTCGAGCAGCACCGCCATCACGAGCACGAGCACGAACCCGGCGAACGCGACGAAGAAGCTGATCGCCAACCCGCCGATCGTCAACGCCATCCCGGCGAGCAGCCCGAGACCCATCAGCGCCGAACGGCGGCGCGACACACGGTACCCACGCTGTGCGAAGGTGGGATCCTGCTGAAGTTCTTCTTCGATCTGTCGAAGAATGCGCTGTTCGTTCTCGGAGAGCGGCACGCCATCATCATCGCACGTTCACCGACGACCTTCAACGCGGCCGGTGAACACCTCGTAAAATCATCGCTCGGCCGGAGGACCCCCGGGGCACGGCTCAGCTGGGCTCCGCGTCGGGTCCCCACTGCTGCCCGCCGCGGGTGACGACGTCGACACCGCGATCACCGAGCGAGCTCGCCGGCCCGATCGCCGCGGTCCCGAACCGGTCGCGGATCTCGTCGAGGGCGCCGGTCGCGGCACTCCAGTCGGGGCGCTCGTCGAGCAGCTCGTCGAAGCTGAGCTGGTGCGACGGCGACATCAGGTTCGATCCGCTGACCCCGAGGAGGCGGACTCCCGGCGTCGGGTCGATCGTCTCCAGGACGGGCCGCAGCAGCCCGAGGATGTCCGGCGCGAGGTCGACGGCATCGGTGGTCGTCACCGACCGGGTGATCGTGACGAACCCCGCGAACCGAACCTTCAGTGTGATCGTCCGGGCGCCCAGGCCCTGCGCTCGGAATCGTCGTGCGACGGCGTCGGCGAGACGCACCAGCTCCCGGTCGAGTTCGGCGGCCGTGTGCTTGTCGTGGGCGTACGTCTCCTCGTGACCGATCGACTTCGCTTCCCGTTCGGGCTCGACCGGCCGGTCGTCGTCGCCGACGGCGAGCGCGCGGAGGTGGTCGGCCTGGTTCGCTCCGAGGGCCGCCTGCAGCGCGGTGCGATCGACGACGTGGAGGTCGGCGACTCGGACGACGCCCAGCCGGTGCAGTTTCTCCAGCGTCGCCGGCCCCACACCCCACAGTCGTTGGACCGGCAGCGGGTCGAGGAACGCCCGCTCGGCTCCGGGCTCGACGACCTTCACGCCGAGGCCGGGATCGATCCGGTCCGGGTGGGCGACCGGCTTCGCCTCCACCGAGGCGAGCTTGGCGAGGAACTTGTTGCGCGCGACGCCGATGCAACAACCGAGGTCCAGTTCGTCGCGGACCGCCGTCCGGATCTGTGCGGCGATGTCGGCGCCGCTGCCGAACAGCCGCTGTGAGCCGGTCACGTCGAGGAACGCCTCGTCGAGCGACAGTGGTTCGACGAGCGGCGTGTACCGGTCGAAGATCGCCCGCACGTCGGCGCTGACCTCTCCGTACGCGGCGTGGTCGCCCGGCAGGAACACCGCGTGCGGGCATCGCCGACGGGCGATCGAGGACGGCAGCGCCGAGTGGACACCGAACCGCCGGGCCTCGTACGACGCGGCCGCGACGACGCCCCGGTTGCCGGTGCCGCCGACGACGACCGGCTGACCGACGAGATCCGGCCGCCGGCGCAGCTCGACCGAGACGAAGAACGCGTCCATGTCGGCGTGCAGGATCGTGCGCGTGGGACGCCGATCGGTGCCTGCTGCCGTCATCGCTGCCCACGTTACGCTCTGCGGTCGATGGACGACTCGCCCCATCCCGAGGCCTCCGGTTCCGACGCTCGGCCGCTGTCCGCGCTGCCGTCGGTCGGCGTGCGGGTCGGCGCGTTCGTCGCGATCTGTCTCAGCGGGCTCGCCGGCGCGCTGATCGGCTACTCGCTGATCTCGTTGCAGTGCGAGGGCGACTGCGGACTGCCGCTCGGGCTCGGTCTGCTCGTCGGCGCCGTCGTCGCCGCCGGGGGGATGGCGATCGTCGCCGTGCTCGTGATGCGCGCGCTGGGCGAGTGGCGCGAGGTCGAGCATCGCGCCGCGGCCGGGCACGCGCCGCAGTGACGGCGGGGCCGGACGTGCCGTCGGCGTTGCGCCGGATCGCGGAGGACCTCGCCCGCCGCGCGGGCGGCGCCGCGCTCGTGGGACGACGCAGCCTGCCGGTCGGACAGCCACCCGCACACGACACGAAATCGAGCGCCACCGACCCGGTGACGGCGTTCGACGAGGCCGCAGAGGCGACGATCGTCGACGCGTTGCGACGGCTCCGCCCCGACGACGCGATCGTCGGCGAGGAGGGCACGACCGACGGTGGCACCAGCGGGATCGCGTGGCACATCGACCCGATCGACGGCACTGCCAACTTCCTCTACGACCAGCCGGCGTGGTGCACGAGCATCGCCGCCGTCGACGAGCACGGCTCGCTCGCCGGCGCGGTGTACGCGCCGGTCGCCGACGAGTTGTTCTCGGCCGCGCGAGGCGACGGCGCGACACTCAACGGCGAACGCGTGACGGTCAGCAGCGTCGACCGCCTCGAGACCGCCCTCGTCGGCACCGGGTTCAGCTACCTCCCCGAGCGACGCTCTCTCCAGGCCGAACGGCTGCGACTCCTCCTGCCCGCGGTGCGCGACATCCGGCGCCTCGGGTCCGCTGCGCTGGACCTCTGCTACGTCGCCTGCGGCCGACTCGACGCGTACTTCGAGGAGCACCTCAACTCGTGGGACCTCGCCGCCGGGGTCCTGATCGCCACCGAAGCCGGCGCGGTCGCGTCGGATCTGGAGGGTGACGCGGTGACCGGCGGCGCCGTGCTCGCATCGTCACCGGGCGTCCATGACCTGCTGCTGGATGCGATTCGGGTCGCGTCCCGCGGAGCCCGTCCCTGACTTTTCGTCCAGTTGACGCGACCATGCGCGTCACGCAGGGAAGATTTGCGGCATCATGGAGCCGTGGGAACACGCATCCTGGCCGTCGAAGACGATGAACGCATCCGCTCGGCGGTCAAGCTGGCGTTGGAGGACGAGGGCTGGATCGTCGACGAGGCCGAAAGCGGCGAGGAAGCGATCGACAAGTTCAACCGCTCGAACCCCGACGTCGTGCTGATCGACATCATGCTGCCCGGCATCGACGGGTTCGAGCTGTGCCGGACGCTGCGCAAGTCCAGCGACGTACCGGTCGTCATGGTCACGGCGCGCAACGACACCCACGACGTGGTCGCCGGCCTGGAGGCCGGCGCCGACGACTACCTCACCAAGCCGTTCGCCCCCAAGGAACTGTCGGCGCGCATCCGGGCCCTGCTCCGCCGGATCCGGCCCAGCGCCCCGGGGCACGCCCGCCTCGTCTTCGGCGATCTCGAACTGATCCCCGATGAGGGCAAGGTGCTGCGCGACGGCTCCGAAGTCCACCTGACGAAGACCGAGTTCCGGTTGTTGTGCGAACTCGCCGAGAGCCCCGGCAAGGTGCTCAGCCGGGAGGCGCTGCTCGACAAGGTGTGGGGCTACGACTACTTCGGCGATGGCCGCCTCGTCGACGTTCACATCAGGCGCCTGCGCACCAAGGTGGAAAGCGACGCGGCCAACCCGCGGCACGTCGTCACGGTACGCGGGCTGGGATATCGGCTCCAGACGTGACGTCCGGCGGCTGGTTGCGTCGCCTGCTCAGTCGGTCCCGCCCGGCCGCGCTCGGCCTCCGGCGCCGCATCCTGCTGACGATCACGCTCGGTTCGATCGCGCTGTCGGTGTTCCTCGCGGTCACGACGTACGGCCTCACCCAGAACAACCTCGTCCGCCAGGCCGAGGAGTCGGCGGTGAAGACGTCGCTGCGCAACGCACAGAGCGTCGAGAGCAACCTCCGCTCGACGCCCCCGACCGCGCAGCCCGCAGCCGACTCGCTCAACAGCATCGGCGTGCAGCGCTACCTGATCCGCTATCAGGACCAGTGGTTCGGCGGCGTCACGCCCTACGTCGAGACCAACCTCCCACCGGACATCGTCGAGTCGGTGCTGGAACGAGGTACGCCGTCGCAGCAGATCGTCCGTGTCGGTGACGAGCTCAACATCCTCGTCGGCTGGGAGGTCCCCGGCGTCGGCGCGTATTTCCAGTTCACCAGCCTCGAGGACCAGGTGTCCACACTCAACAGCGTGCGCCTTGCGCTGATCCTGGCGGCGGCGATCACGACCGGACTCGGCGTGCTGCTCGGCATCTTCTCGGCCCGGCGGGCGGTGCGCCCGCTGTCGACCGCGGCGCAGGCTGCGTCAGCGATTGCCGGCGGCCGTCTCGACACCCGTCTCGAGAAGACCGAGGACCCGGACCTCGGCGTGCTCACCGACTCGTTCAACGACATGGCCGAGGCGCTGCAGCAACGCGTCGAACGTGACGCCCGCTTCGCATCCGACGTCAGCCACGAGCTGCGCTCGCCGTTGATGACGCTGTCGGCGTCAGTCGAGGTGATGGAGGCGCGACGCGACGAGCTGCCCGACCGGGCGCGGTCGGCGCTCGACCTGCTGTCCGGCGACGTCGTCCGGTTCCAGGGCCTCGTCGAGGACTTGCTGGAGATCTCGCGCTTCGACGCCGGCGCGATCCGCCTCCACCTCGAAGAGCTGCTCGCGGTGGAGTTCGTCCGCCAGGCGGTCGCCGTGAGTGCGGCGCCGAAGCTCCCGTTGCACGTCTCGGAACGATCCGAGCTGGCGCTCATCCGCGGCGACAAGCGGCGGCTCGCCCGCGTCGTCGCCAACCTGATCGACAACGCGATCGCCTACGGGGGCGGCGAACCGGAGATCCACATCACGGTCGTCGATGCCGACGACGAGCCGATGTCACACATCCAGATCGCCGTCGTCGACAGCGGTCCCGGTGTGCCGCTGGAGGAACGTGAGCTGATCTTCGAGCGGTTCGCCCGCGGCGGCGGCGCCGGCCGCCGCGCCGGCAGCGAGGGCGCCGGCCTCGGTCTCTCGCTCGTCGACGAACACGTGCGGATGCACGGGGGACGCACATGGGTCGAGGACCGCCTCGATGGCGAGCCGGGCGCCCGGTTCGTGATCGAGCTGATGGCGACGGAGCTGGTCGAATGAGGCGCCGCCTCGTCGCGACGGTGACGGCCCTCGTCGTGCTCACCACCGCGACGTCCTGCGCGATCCAGGAGGATGCGCGGCCGCGCACGATCCCCGAGGATCAGCGCGGCCAGTTCGGCGCCACCGCGTCCGGCGACGCTGCCGCCGGTACGGCGCGCATCTTCCTGCTCGTCTCGTCGGCCGGTGACCAGGAGGCAAAGCTGCGGTCGGTGTTGCGCGACGTGCCGAACGACCCGGAGGACATCCTGCAGTCGTTGCTCGCCGGCGCGAACGCGATCGAGGAGGACGGTGGGCTGAGCAGCGTCCTGCCCGACGATCTGGAACTGCTGAGTGCGCGGGTGCGCGGCCGGGTGCTGACGATCGACGTCACCGACTCGTTCGACGAGATGACGCCCGACGCACTGCGCCTGGCCGTCGCCCAACTCGTCGCCACCGGCGACGAGGTCGAGGGGGTCGAGAAGGTGAGGCTGCGGATCGACGGGAACAACCAGGTGTGGCCACTCGGCGACGGCGAGAACGCCGACCGGCTGCTCACCGTGTACGACTATCCCGGGTTCATCGAGTCGACGCAGCCGCCCTACCCCGCGTTCTCAGCGGCGAGCTGAACCGTCGACGGAGCCCGCTGAGCCATGAGCGGCGCTAGGCGAAGAAGTGCTTGGCGACGCCCTCGTAGAGGTCCATGTCGACGCCGCGTGTCTTGCCGACGGCCACGTTGAGGTCCTCGCTGACGATCTCGTTGCCCCGCAGCACGGCCATCTTGCCCCACGCCTGCTCGTGCACCATGTCGATCGCCGCGACACCGAACCGCGTCGACAGCACGCGGTCGTAGGCGGTCGGGGTACCGCCTCGCTGCACATGGCCGAGTTGCACGACGCGCGTCTCGAACCCGGTGCGATCGGCGATCGCCATCGCGATCCGCGTCGCAACCCCGCCGAGCACGACGTGGCCGAACCGGTCGAACACCTTCTGTTCCATCTCCAGTGAGCCCGCCACCGGCTCGGCACCTTCGGCGACGACGACGATCGATGCGTACCGGCCCCGGTCGTGGCGGCGGGTGAGACGTTCGCAGAGTTCGTCGATGTCGAACGGGATCTCGGGGATCAGCACGACGGTCGCTCCACCGGCGATGCCCGCCGTGGTCGCGATCCAGCCCGTGTGCCGACCCATCACCTCGACGACCATCACCCGGTCGTGGCTCTCGGCGGTGGTGTGCAACCGGTCGATCGCGTCGGTCGCGATCTGCACGGCGGTGTTGAAGCCGAACGTGACGTCGGTGCCGACGACGTCGTTGTCGATCGTCTTCGGCACCCCGACGATCGGCAGCCCGTGCTCGTTGACGAGCCGGCACGCCACGCTGAGGCTGCCGTTGCCGCCGATCACGATCAGCCCATCGAGGCCGAGATCGCGCATGCTGCGCTTGACCATTGCGACGCCGTCGTCGGTGTCGAAGGGGCTCCCCCGCCGGGTCCCCAGCACCGTGCCGCCGCGCGGGAGCATCCCCCGCATCGTCTCCACCGTGAGCGGGATCGTGCGCCGCTCGCGGACACCGTCCCACGCGTCGAGAAACCCGACGAGTTCGTCGCCGTAGTGGCGCTCGCCCTTGCGGACGATCGCGCGGATGACCGCGTTGAGTCCGGGGCAGTCACCCCCACCTGTCAGCATGCCGACGCGCACGGAGCCCGATCGTACGCATCAGATGCTCGGTCCACGACCTCCCTCCGGAGAATGATCCGGCCGGGCGGGCGCGGCTGCTAGGAAGGCCCCCATGGCATGGGACAGCAGCCGTCCGGTTCCGTGGGACCGACTGATGCGCGAGTGGGTGATCTACGCGCTGATCATGGCCGCGGTGTTCCTGGTGTTCTTCCGGGACGGCAACGTGATCGGTGCGCTCGCCGGAGTCCTCGTCAGCGGGCCGCTGTACCTCGCACTCGGCGCGGTGCTGGCCAAGTTCGGTTACCGGCGCAAGACCCTGCACGAGCTGCGGGCCGGTCGCGCCGACGACTCGACGCCCGACGACGACGAGCGCCCGCCGGCCGGTGCACCGCGGAAGCGTCCGGCACCGACACGCCGGACCGGCGGGGGCACGAATCGGCCGGGTACCAAGAAGCGTCGCCGCTGAACGATCGCGATTACCCTCCCCAGCGTGACCGACTCGTCCCCCGGCCCCTGCGTGATCGCCATCGACGCCGGTACGACCGGCGTGCGCAGCCGGGCGGTGTTCACCGACGAACGCCCGACCGTCGCGGCCTACCGCGAGTTCACGCAGCACTATCCCCGGCCGGGCTGGGTCGAGCACGACGCGGCCGAGATCTGGGACGCCGCTGCCGCGACGTTGAACGAGGTGATCGACGAGGTCGGTCGTGACCGCGTCGCCGCGATCGGCATCACCAACCAACGCGAAACCGCGGTGGCCTGGAATCGGGCGACCGGCACGCCGTACGGCAACGCAATCGTCTGGCAGGACCGCCGCACGGCCGAGCGGTGTGACGAGCTCGCGCCCCATCTCGATCTCGTGCGCGAGCGGACCGGGCTCGTACTCGATCCCTACTTCTCGGGCACGAAGTACGAATGGCTGCTCCGCGAGCGTGACATCCCCGTCGACGAGGACCTCGCGCTCGGCACGATCGATGCGTGGCTGATCTGGAACCTCACCGGAGGCGCCGTGTTCGCCACCGACGTCACGAACGCCAGCCGCACGATGCTGTGCGACATCCGCACCCGCACGTGGGACCCCGAGCTGTGCGAGTTGTTGCACGTCCCGATCGAGGCCCTGCCCGAGATCGTGCCGTCGAGCGGCCGGATCGGCCTCACGTCCGAGGCATGCGGGGTCCCGGGCGACATCGCCATCTCAGGGGTCGCCGGCGACCAGCAGGCCGCGCTCTTCGGCCAGGCGTGCCTCGAGCCCGGGATGGCCAAGAACACGTACGGGACCGGTTCGTTCGTGCTCCTCAACGTCGGTGAGGACTGTCCAGATCCGACCGAAGGGTTGTTGACCACCGTCGCCTGGACGCTCGCCGACGGCACCACCCACTATGCATTGGAAGGTTCGATCTTCGTCACCGGTGCCGCGATCCAGTGGCTGCGCGACGAACTCGACATCATCGACGACGCCGCGGAGACCGGGCCATTGGCCGAGTCGGTGACCGACACCGGTGGCGTCTGCTTCGTGCCGGCGCTGACCGGCCTCGGGTCGCCGTGGTGGGACGCGTATGCCCGCGGCACCATCGTCGGCATCACCCGCGGCACCGGACGGGCCGAGATCGTCAGGGCGACGGTCGAGTCGATGGCGTATCAGACCCGTGACGTCGTCGATGCGATGGTCGCAGCGAGCGGGACCGCGCTCCAGGAGCTGCGCGTCGACGGTGGTGCGAGCGTGATGAACCTGCTGTGCCGGCTGCAGGCGGACCAGCTGGGTGTCGACGTGCTCCGTCCCGCCGACCAGGAGACGACCGCGCTCGGTGCTGCGCTGTTGGCGGGTCTGGCCGAGGGCGTCTGGCCGGACACGGATGCCGTCGCCGCCCAGTGGCGTCTCGACGAAGCCTTCGTGCCGGCGGCCGATCGCACCGCCGCCGATGCCGGCCACGCCCAGTGGCTGCGGGCCGTCGAGCGCAGTCGCGGCTGGGCCCGCTAGAGCAGGGCGTCGGCGAGCCGTGCGAGCAGGCTGATCCGGACCCGCTCGCGTTCGTGGATCGGTCGTCCTGTCCGGCCGGCGGCCACCGTCAAGCCCGTCTCCAGCAGATTCGCCCAGACCAGGTCACTCGGCCGCTCGTACGGGGTCGTCCGCTGCCGGCCCCCGGTGGACCGCTCGTCGGCACCGTCGAGGTGCCCGCTGCCGGCGAGGAACGCACTCAACCACGCGATGTCGGGCACGTCGCCCAGCTGCGACACGACGTCACCGTCGCGAACCGCGACCACCCAATCGGCTTCGACGATCCGCTGCACCCCGGTACACAGTGCGGCGAGGCGCCGGTCGGCGGGACACTCGGCGAGCCCGGCCGCGACCGCCAGCGCCGCGAGGTTGGCATCGGACCGCTCGTGGTCGACCTCGCGGATGTTCTCGACCGAGACCCCGTCGACCGCGTCGATCTCGGCGGTCAGGAGCGGGATCAGCGCCGGGTCGGGCAACTGCACGGTCAGCTCGTCGATGGCGCGCCCGGCGCCCTGCTCGAGGATCTCGATCCCCAGCACGTCGCCGCGGACCGCGCCGATCCGGCTTGCGACCTGCCCGAGCGCGCCGGGCCGGTCCGGCATCCAGACGCGTACGACGACGGTGAGCATCGAGCGCAATGTATCGACCCCGATGACGCCGTGGATGACCGGCGTGTTTCCGGCACGTGACGATGCCGTTCAGCCGAGCTTCGGCAGACCCCGCTTGAGGTTGCGGACGGCCTGGTTGATCCGCTTCTCGTTCTCGATCAGCGCGAACCGGGCGAAACCCTCGCCGCCCGGCCCGAACCCGACCCCGGGTGACAGCGCGACGTCGGCGGCCCGCACGAGGTGGGAGCAGAACTCGACCGACCCCATCTCGGAGTACGCCTCCGGGATCGGCGCCCAGACGAACATCGTCCCACCGGGCTTGGGGATGTGCCATCCGATTCGTTCGAGGCCGTCGATCAGCGTGTCGCACCGCGACTCGTAGATCGCCCTGACCTGGTCGGGGAACTCGGGCGCCTGGTTGATTGTCACCGTCGCCGCGATCTGCACCGGCTGGAACATCCCGTAGTCCAGATAGCTCTTGAGCTTCACGAGCGCCTGCACCACGTCGCTGTTGCCCAGCAGGAACGCGGTGCGCCATCCGGACATCGAGAAGCTCTTCGTCATCGAGTACAACTCGACCGCGCACTCCATCGCCCCCTCGGCCTGGAGGATGCTCGGCGGCTGATGGCCGTCGAAGCCGATGTCGGCGTACGCGTGGTCGTGGACGACGATCATCTCGTGCTCGCGGCAGAAGTCGACGACACGCTGCATGAACGACAGCTCGACGGCGGCGCCCGTCGGGTTGTGCGGGAACGAGATCACCAGGACGCGGGGCTTCGGCCACCCGACGTTCCATGCAGTCGTCAGGCTGTCCATGAAGTCGTCGGCGAAGTTCTCCCGCTGTGACGGGTTCGCCAGAAACTTCATCGGGACCTGTCGCAGGTCGGCGCCGGCGAACAGCGGACCGTACATGTGGATCGGATAGCTGGGGCTGGGGACGATCGCCGCGTCGCCGCGGTCGAGCAGCACCCACATCAGATGGCTGAAGCCCTCCTTCGAGCCGATCGTGTTGGTGATCTCGAGCTCGGGGTCGAGGTCGACGTCCCACTTGTTCTTGTAATACTTGGCGATCGCCTCGCGCAGCTTCGGCAGGCCGCGGCTCAGCGAGTAGCGGTGGTTGCGCGGGTTGTGGGCGGCTTCGGTCAGCTTGTCGACGGCGATGTCCGGTGACGGGATGTCCGGATTCCCGAAGCCGAGGTCGACGACATCGGCACCGGCGCGCCGGGCTTCGATCTTCAGGCCGTTGATGATCGAGAACACGTACGGCGGAAGATTCTCGATCCGGCGGAAGTCCATGGGCCACGAACCTATCGGAGCCGTCTGTGTGAGAGTCTTGCCCGATGTCCGCAACCGCCATCGGCCGCACGCCGTCGCCCGACTGCATCTTCGTCGTCATCGAGATCCCGCGCGGCAGCCGCAACAAGTACGAGATCGACCACGACGACGGCAGGGTGTACCTCGACCGGCGGCTGTTCACCGCCACCACGTACCCGGCCGACTACGGCTTCCTGCCCGACACGCTGGCGGGTGACGGTGACCCGCTCGACGCCCTGGTCCTGCTCGAAGACCCGGTCTACCCGGGGGTGATCGTCGAATGCCGGCCGGTCGGCGTGCTGTACATGCGCGACGAGGCCGGCGAGGACGCCAAGCTGATCTGCGTACCGCCGAAGGAGCCGCGCTTCGCTGCCGTCGAGGAGCTGAGCGACCTCAACCCGCAGTTGATCGAGGAGATCCAGCACTTCTTCAACGTGTACAAGGCGCTCGAACCGGGAAAGCACTCGTCCGCCGCGGGGATGGGCGGCCGTGCCGAGGCGTGGAAGGAGATCGCCGAGTCGCAGGCCGCGTATGCGGCCGCGCACGAGGCCGGGTAGTCAGCGATCAAGCTCGGGCAGCAGCGCCGCGCCGACCGCGCCGGCGAGCGTCCCCCAGGTGGCGAACTCGACCCGTGGGCGGGCCCGCAGCTCGGGCTGGTACAGCAGCTCGCCGAACCAGCGGGTGATCGGTTCGAGATACAGGTCGGCGCCGCTGGCCAATCCCCCGCCGAGCACGAACAGTTCGGGGTCGAACGCATTGCTGAGGTTGGCGAGGCCGAGTGCGACCCACCGCCCGAACTCGTCGATCACCTCGATCGCCTCCGGGTCGCCCTCGCGCGCTGCCGCTTGCACGTGCTCGCCCCTGACCGCCTGCGGATCGCCGCCGGCGTGGCGGACGACCTCGTGCAGACGACGGCCGGTCGCCGCCTCTCGGGCCAGCATCGCCAACCCGGACCCGGACGCGTACCGCTCCCAGCAGCCGCGCTGGCCGCACGGGCAGCGCGGGCCGTCGGGGTGGACGATCATGTGCCCGAACTCGCCGGCGAAGCCGTTGACGCCGCGGTGCAGCGCACCGTTGGCGATGAGGCCCCCGCCGATCCCGGTGCCGAGCGTGACGAGCATCATGTTCGACGCGCCGGCGCCCGCCCCCAGTTGCCACTCCGCGACGGTCGCACACGTGGCGTCGTTGTCGACCTCGATCCGCCCACCGAGGCGCTCGTCGAGCAGTGCACCGACCGCGAAGTCGGCCACGCCGTCGAGGTTCGGCGCCGCCCGCAGGACCCGCTCGCGCGTCACCAGACCGGGAACGCCGATTCCGAGGCTGCCGTCGAAGCCCAGCGCACCGGCGAGGTCGACGAGCGTCTCGATCAGCGCGTCGAGGCTGGCATCACCGCGGGGCGTGTCGCGTCGGACCTCGGCGACGACCGCTCCATTGTCGTCGAGCGCCACCCCGAGCGCTTTGGTACCGCCGACATCGATGCCGATCCGCCGCGCGTTGTGCGCGCCGGGATCGGACGTCACGTCTCGGCTCTCACCTTCAGCTCTCGGACCGTGTTGAGGATGCGCACCTCGGCGCGTCGTTTCACGAACCCCGGCAGGGGGACGACGAGATCGATCGCGAGGTCGTACTGCACATGGGTGCCGCCGTTGTGCGCGACGAACTTGAACACCCCGTCGATCGAGCGTTGGATGTCGCCCCGCAGCATCCGCCAGCCGAGCTCGCCGGGCGCGTTGGTGTAGTCGTACTGGAGGGTGTAGTGCGTGCTGCGGCCGAGAGCGGACGCCCGGAACTCGACTTCGGACGGGCGACCGAGTTCGTCGGTGGAGTGCACGGTGACGTCCTTGATGTCACGCGCCCATTCCGGGTAGTGCTCGATGTCGACGGCGATCTCCCAGACGCGCTCGGGCGGCGCGTCGATCGTGATCGTTTCAGTCGCTGTCTCTGCCATGAGCGTCATTCTTGTTCATGGAGGCTCCCGAAGTCCCGCCATCCCGACGAACATCGTCGCCGGCCCGATCGGACCGGGGCGCGAACTCGGCGTGGTAGGCGGCCCAGAGGCCGTTGAGCCCGAGGCCGAACATCGGCACGAGCAGACCGACGGCCAGCGACGAGCCCGGGCTTCCGTCGGGGCCGTCCAGCCGCCAGAACGCCGTGGCGAAGGCCGTCACGATCTGCACCCCGAGCAGCGCGAGCATCACACGCCGGATCGGCGGCGGTGTCGCCTGCCCGAGCAACAGGAACAGCTGGGTCACCGAGACGTCGTCGGCGCGACTGCGTTGGACGGCGTTCCAGAATCCCCACAGGAACGCGAAGACGCCGATCGCGAACAAGGCCATCGCGGTCACTGCGCCGACCCACTGCGCCGTCGTCGTGAAAGCGGCCGCGGCGAACACCGCGGTCGCCACGAACGCCGCGGTACCGACAGCGTTGGCGCGCACGACCACGCGGCCGTGCTGCGCAGATCCGCGCACCGGGGTGCGGTCGAGTTCGCCCGTCGTCACCACTCCAGTGTGCCAGCAGCCGCGGCGTCCCGGCCCGTGCTCAGTCGTAGACCCCGAGTGTCTCGCCGAGCCGGCGTGCGAGCACGTCGTACGAGAACGACTCGAGCACCCGTTCGCGCGAGCGGGTGCCCATCGAAGCTCGCAACGCCTCATCGTCGAGCAGTCGCTCGATCGCCGCCGCCACCTCGTGCACGTTCTCGGGATCGCGGATGACGAGACCGGTCTCGCCGTCGGCGACCGCCTCGGCCGCACCACCCGAGTCGCCGGCGATCTGCGGCACACCGCACGAGGCCGCCTCGATGAACACGATGCCGAAGCCCTCCTGTTCGAGCCCACCCCAGCGGTTGCGGCACAGCATCGCGAACACGTCGCCGCAGCCGTACAGCGGCGTCCGATCCTCGTCGGGGATCCGCCCGAGGAAGCGCACCGGCGCCGCCAGCTCGTCGGCGAGGTGCTGGAGCCGCTGCTCGTCGCGTCCTCCGCCGGCGATCGCCAGGAGGAGGTCGGGGCGCTTGCGTCTAAGTCGTGCGACGGCGCGGATCGCGGTGTCGAAGCCCTTGCGCGGGACGAGCCGGGAGACGCTGACGACCAGCTCGGCGTCGGTCGGCAGCCCGAGATGCTCGCGCGCTGCGGTGCGCTCGGAGGCGCTCAGCGGGCGGAACTTGTCGGGATCGACGCCGCACGGCACAACGGTCGTCGGCAGCGGTCGCCCCGCTGCGTGCTCGGCCTCGGCCGCCGGGTACCCGCCGGCCGCGATCAGGTGGCGGGCCCGCGTCAACGTGTAGGCGAGCGCCTGCTTCGTGCCCGGGAGGCGGCCCGGCACGGTGACTTCGGCGCCGTGCAGCACCAGGTCGTACGGCAACTGCAACGACGGGCCGATCAACCCCAGCGGGACCGCGGGATCGATCACGACGAGGTCGGCGCCGACGTCGCGCGCGAGCTCGTCGACCCGCCGCACCATCCACGGATGCGGCAGCAGGAACGGCTCACGGGTGCGTTCGATGCGATACGGCTCGCCGGCGTCGAACACGTCGGCACCGTCGTAGGGGCTGGTCAGCACGGCGAACTTGTCGCTGGGCAGCCGCTTCCACCACTCCCACAGCAGCGATTGGATGCCACCGATCTTCGGCGGGTAGTCGTTCGTGACGAGGAGATGCTTCACGGGGTGATCGGTGCAGAGTTGCGTGTGGAGTTGCGTGCGGGCCGTCGGGTGGCGAGACGTCCGGCCGCCCACTCGGCATGTTCGGCGAGCAGACGGTCGGGCCCGAAACGGTACCGCTCGACCGTGTCGTGCACACGGGAATCGGACGGGTCGCCGACGTTGCCGACGACGATCAGCGCGTTGCGCCGGAGGATGTCGAAGTCGCGGCCGGCGATGTACCAGCTGCCGTAGCGCGCTTCGATCCACTCGTCGTCGGCCGCGAGCAGCGCCAGCGCGTCGACCCATGCGCCGACCTCGTCCGGCAGCTCGACAGTGTTGCGTTGGCCGAGCCGGACCGAGATCGGACACACGTCCTGGCAGTCGTCGCAGCCGTAGATCCGGTCGCCGATCGCCACCCGGAACTCGTGCGGGATCGAGCCCGGCTTCTGCATCACCCAGCTGAGGCAGCGGTTGGCGTCGATCACTGCGGGGGCGATGATCGCATCGGTGGGGCAGCCGGCGAAGCACGCCGTGCAGGTGCCGCAGCCGTCGGGGGCGAGCCGCCGGTTCGGCTGGTACTCCGCCGTGGTGACGATCGAGCCGAGGACGAAGAAGCTGCCTGCGCCCGGCAGCAGCAGGTTGGCGTTCTTGCCAAACCAGCCGAGGCCGGCCCGGTGGGCGACCGCCCGGTCGACGATCGAATTGTCGTCGGCGAACGCGACCGCCCGGTGGCCGGCTGCGCGGATCAGCTTCGCCGCCGAACGTAACCCTGCACGGAGCGGGGCGTAGTGGTCGACCCAGGCGTAGCGCCCGACGCGGGCGTGAGGGCCCAGCGTCTCCGCCGGGCGCTCGGGGTCGGCGTCGGTGAGGTACGGCCGGGCCGCGACGATGACCGAGCGGGCGTCACGGACGGCCCGCGACGGGTCGGTGGAGCGGTCGGGGTTGAGATACGTGAACCCCATCTCGCCGTGCAGCCCGGCGGCCTTGCGCTCGTGGATGGCCGCCCGGGCCTCGGCGAGCACGGCCGCCGTGGTGACCCCGAGATGGGTGACCTGGTACGGGTCGAGGTGCGCGCGGATCTCATCCAGCGTGGGAAGCGGCTCGGGCATGCGCACGAGCCCAGCGTACGTGTGGCCGCCTCACCCGCGGGCCGCCGGCGCGCCGGCCGACTCGAACTCATCGACGGCCACGTACTGCGGCTCGGCACCGAGCAGCCCCGCCTTCAGCATGAGGTCGACCGCCACCGCCTCGGGCGACGGCACCGGCGGAACTTCGGCCAGCCGGACCGGGACGTAGCCGATCGGCCCGTCGTCGTTGGCGAGCAGGTGGGTGACGATGCAGTCGCCGCATGCAGTGGTGCCTGCGCCGATGCAGGTGGCGCAGTCGATGCTGAGGTCGTCGCTGTCGAACATGTTGACCACCGTAGAGAAGCGGTGTCACAGTGAGTTCGAGATGGAACGGCCGCACATGGAGATCACCGGCCCCGTCGTCGACGCCGCCGACCCGCTCGGGCTCGCCGACTTCTATGCGCGGATGCTCGGCTGGCCGATCGTGGAACGCGAGGGGCCTCGTGACGGCTTCCCGCCACGCGACGGGTGGGCGAAGATCCGCTCGCCCGACCAGCCGATGAAGATCGAGTTCCAGTGGGATGCGACGTATTCCCCGCCGGTGTGGCCGACCGTCGAGGGCGAGCAGCAGATGATGATGCACCTCGACATCGAAGTCGCCGACCTGGACGCGGGCGTCGCGTGGGCGGTCGAGCAGGGGGCGACGGTCGCCGCCCACCAGCCGCAGGAGGGCGTGCGGGTGATGCTCGACCCCGAGGGCCACCCGTTCTGCCTGTTCGCATGACGCCCAGCGGCGCCGGCCCGATCGCTGACGCCGACCTCAGAACAGGGCGATGAGGGCGTTGCTCGGCAACGTGTTGGCACCGTCGGCACGAACGTCGCGCACGATCTCGGCATCGTTGGTGACCACCACCACATGACGCGATGGCGGAAGACGGCGCACCTCGTCGCGGATCACGTCGTCGGCGAGGACGCCCGCCGGCGAGAACACGACCCGCACGTCACGGCGCCGGGCGGCATGGGCACCGACGACCGACGCGCCGTCGAACACGACGGTGAGGTCGGCGCCGTGCCGACGGGCGAGGTTCTCGACGGCGTCGAGCAGGCTGCGTCGTTGCTCTTCCAGGGTCCGGGACCGCCATTGCAACTTGGCGACGTTGTAGCCGTCGACGAGCACGGCTGCCTCGGCGCGGACGAGGAACTCGGCCGCCTCGCGCGATGTGGAGATCACGCCACCGGGCAGTGCCAGTGGACGTCGCCGCGCGGCACTCCGCTCGGCGCTCGTGAGGTCCGGACGTTCCGGCGCCGGCAACAACGCGTCGAGCTGATCGGCGAGTGACCTGGCGGCTTCCGCAGCCGAGGCGATCGCGGCCGTGTCGTCACGGGCCGGTGGCTGCTGATCGCGGCCCGCCGCCGGTACGACGGCCGCGTCGATGTCCTCGCCGGACCGTCGCGCGAGCTCCGCCTGCGCCGCGAGCAGGTCGGCCTGCGCCGCCTCGGCCCGCGCCTGGGCGGCAGCCTCGCGATCGCGGGCGTGGCGGCTCTCGACGCGCACGTCGACCAGCTCGGTCCGCATCTCCCGCACCGCCTCGTCGGCCTTGACGACATCAGCACGGAGCTCGTGCAGCTCGACGGCCTGCGACTCGATCACCTCGTTCAGCTGCAGGAGCTCGGCACGCGTCCGGGCCGCGGCCTGCTCCGCCGCGGCGCGGCGCCGCTCGGCCTGCTTGAGCTGTGCCCGCAGATCGCCGGACTCGGCCGCAGCCTCGGCAGCGGCCGCGAGCTCGGCGGCGGTGTCCTCCCACCCCTCCGGCTGGGCGAGCCACAGCCGCCCGATCTCGTCGACCAGTTCGGGCAGCGCGCCGGCTGCAAGCCGCGTCCGAAAGACCGGGTCGGCTTCGATCGTGCGCCGAATGCGTCCCAGCGACCCGGCCGGTAACCGGGCCGTGCCGAAGTACGGCTTCAGCTCCTTCGGATACGGGATCGCCGGCTTGCGCTTCTGACCTTCTGCGGCCATCAGCACGGCGAATTCGAGCGCACTGCGGAGGTGCGCGTGCTCGATCCCCGCATCCATGCGCCGACGCTATCCCAACCCTGCGTCGCGTCCGGGTCCGGTTCCCGTGCTTGACAACAAACATGTGTTCGTGATTGAGTGCGGCGATGCCCGTTGGGAGCGCCGTTCAGGGTGAGTGGCAACGTTCGTTCGACGATCTGGGTCGACCGCTCCACGATGTCACGTTCTGCGTGATCGATCTCGAGACCACCGGCGGAAATCGGACCGAGGACATGATCACCGAGGTCGGCGCGGTCAAGGTCCGCGGCGGCGAGTGCATCGGCACGTTCCAGACCCTGGTCAACCCGGGGCGGGCGATCCCGCCGAAGATCACGATCCTCACCGGGCTGTCCGATGCCCTCGTCCAGTCGGCGCCGCGCATCGAGGCGGTCCTGCCCTCGCTGCTGGAGTTCATCGGTGACGCGGTGATCGTCGGGCACAACGTCGGCTTCGACGTCGCGTTCATCCGCAACGCGCTCGAGCGCTCGGGGCGCCCGCGGCTGGAGGCCACGATCGTCGACACGGTCGCGCTCGCGCGCCGGCTCGTACGCGACGAGGTGCCGAACTGCCGGCTCGGCACGCTGGCGTCGCGCTTGCGTCTCGATCACCAGCCCAGCCACCGCGCGCTCGACGACGCCCTCGCGACCACCGACCTGCTGCACGTCCTGATCGAGCGCGCGTCCGGGCTGGGCGTGCTGGGCCTCGACGACCTGCTCGCACTGGCCAAACTCGCCGGACATCCGCAGGCCGGCAAGCTGAAGATGACCGCCGACCTCCCGCGTTCGCCCGGCGTGTACATGTTCTGCGGACACCAGGGGCAGGTGCTGTACGTCGGCAAGGCCTCCAACCTCCGCCAGCGGGTCCGCAGCTACTTCGGCAGCGAGGACCGCCGCAAGGTCGGCCCGATGCTGCGCGAGACCCAGACCGTGCGCCATCTCGAACTGCCCGATCCGCTCACCGCTGAAGTGATCGAGCAACGCCTGATCGCCCGCCTGCTGCCGCGCTACAACCGCCGCGGGACGCGTGCGAACGGGTACTGCTACATCCGGCTCGATGTCGACGCCCCCTGGCCGCGCCTGGCGGTCGTCAAGCAGCCGTCGGCGAAGGGCATCCACCTCGGACCGCTGCCGTCACGCACGATGGCCCATCTCGTCGTCGAGGCGATCCAGTCGGCGGTCCCCCTGCGCCGCTGCTCCGAGCGGCTCGGACGGAACTACGTCGCGACCCTCGACGCTCCGGTGTGCAGCGCAGCGCAACTCGGCGTCGCCCAGTGCCCCTGCTCGGGCACTGCCGATGTGGCCGCGTACGCCGACGCGGTCGAGGTCGCCCGGCGCACGCTGACCGGCGACCCCGCGATCGTCGTCGATCGCCTGCACGAACGGATGGCGCGCCTCGCCGCCCAGCAGCGCTTCGAGGAGGCAGCGAGCATGCGCGACCGGCTGTCGACGCTGCTCGGGGCGATCAAACGACACCGGCTCGTCGAGACATTGCGGGCGGCCGAGCGGGCCGAGGTCACGGTCGGCGACTCGACCTGGATCGTCGAGCACGCCCGACTGGTCGACGTCACCCGGGTCGGCATCGCAGGTCGCAGCCTGCCGGTTGCGCCGCCCGACGAACCTGCCCCGGGCGCCCCGCTCGCGTCCGACACCGTCGACGAGGCGCTGGTGCTGGCGCGGTTCTTCGAACGGCGGGCCGGCGGCGCGTCCGTCGTGTGCACCGGCGACTGGGACTTCCCGGTCGCGGTCAGCGATCGCGTGCCGCACCTGCCCCGGGCGGCGCCGGAAGTGCACCGGCAGGCGTCCTGACGCCGGCGTCTCGCATCCCGCGTCAGCCGTCGACGGGTCGCACACCGATGGTGTCGATCGCGAGGACCTTGGCGTGTCCGCCGCCGGGCAGTGCCGCGACCACCGCGTCGACCGCGAGCGCGTCGCACAGCAGGCCGATGGTCGGCCCGCTGCCGGACAGCCAGCCGCACCAGGCGCCGGCGGCGACACCGGCGTCCAGCGCCTCGGCACCCCCCGGCACTGCTTCCAACCGCACCGCCTGATGCAGCCGATCGTCGGTGGCGTCGGCGAGCAGCGTCGGGTCGTCGTGAGCAATCGCAGTCACGAACTGAATCGAGCGGGCGATGTTGTGGATCGCGTCGGCGCGGTCGACGGTCGGCGGCAATGCGCGCCGGGACGTGTCGGTCGACGTCGTCAGGTCCGGAATCCACGCCACGAACGACGCGGCCGCGAGTGTCGGGCCGACGGGGATCTGCACGGCCCGGCCGTCGACGTATGCGGTGATGCCGCCGAACACGGACGCCGCGACGTTGTCGCCGTGGCCCTCGTGGCGGGCCGCGACGGCGAGGATCTCGTCGGCAGCCTCGGTGATCGCTGAATGATCACCGCCCGTACGCTGGACGACTGCGAGGGCGGCCGCGGCGACGCGCGCCGAACCGCTGAACCCGAGGCCCCGGGCCATCGGGATCGCATGGCGGATCCAGATCGGGCCGACGCCGCCGAGTTCG
The DNA here is from genome assembly GCA_013002175.1 of Ilumatobacter sp. Taxonomy (GTDB): domain Bacteria; phylum Actinomycetota; class Acidimicrobiia; order Acidimicrobiales; family Ilumatobacteraceae; genus Ilumatobacter_A. Next base: position 10,984 of record JABDKP010000061.1, on the reverse strand, counting down.
CCGAACACCGTTGCTGCTGGATGTTGCTGGTCGAGCGCCTCGGCGCCGGGCGGCGGATCACCGACACCGCAGTCGGCGCAGAGGTCGAGTGCCATACCGAGCACGTCGAACCCGGCACCGAGGTTGGCCGACGAAGCGGGGGCGCGGACGACAGGCGTGGTCATCAGACGGGCTCGGGGGCGTGCGACACAGCGACCAGCTGCGCCAGCGTCGCGGCGGCCCGACCGTCGTCGATCGCCGCGGCCGCTGTCGCGACGCCGGCCGCGAGGTCGGACGCACCGCCGGCGACGACGAGGGCGGCGCCCGCATTGAGTACGACGATGTCGCGATGGGGGCCGGCTTCACCGCCGAGCACGCGCTCGACCGCCTGTGCGTTTTCGTCGGGCCCGCCGCCGCGTAGGTCGGCTCGGTCGGCCTCGGCGAGGCCGACGTCGGACGGGTCGATCGTGAACTCGCTGACCTCGCCGTCACGCAGCTGCAGAACGGTCGAACGGCCGGTCGTCGTCAACTCGTCGAGCCCGTCGCCGTGCACGACCCAGACCGTGCGCAGTCCTTGCCGCTGCAACGCGTCCAGCATCGGGCGGGCGAAGGCCGGGTCGGCGACGCCGATCAGCTGCCGCCGCACGCGGCCCGGGTTCGCCATCGGGCCGAGCAGGTTGAACGCAGTGGGCACGCCCATCTCGCGTCGAGGGGGGCCGGCGAACCGAAACGCCGGGTGGAACATCGGGGCGAAACAGAACCCGATCCCCGCCTCGCGCACGCAGCGCGCGACGCCTTCGCCGGTCTGCTCAACCGCGACGCCGAGTGCCTCGAACACGTCGGCCGTGCCGCACATCGACGAGGCGGAGCGGTTGCCGTGCTTGCAGACGGGGCTCCCCGCTGCGGCGGTGACGATCGCGGCCATCGTGGAGACGTTGATCGTGTTCGAGCCGTCTCCCCCGGTCCCGACGACGTCGACGCAGCGGTCGCGCTCGTCGTCGGTCAGCGGCACGATCGTGGCTGCCGCGAGCGCGGCGTCGAGCAATCCCGAGAGCTCGTCGGCGGTTTCGCCCTTGGCGCGGAGCGCGGTCACGAACGACGCGATCTGGGCGTCGGTTGCGGCACCGCCGAGAATCGCGGTCATCGCCGCGCCGGCATGGGCGGCGCTCAGGTGCTCGCCGCGGAGCAGTTGGCCCAGGAGCGCGGGCCATCCACCGACATCGTCGAGCTGCACCATCCGATCGAGCGTAGAACGTGACCGGTCAGCGGGCCGAAACGGATTCCGGCCGCCGAGCGAGGTCTCAGGCGGACTTGCGTCGCTGGCGGACGATTCGTCGCCGATCGCGCTCGGTGGCGCCGCCCCAGACGCCGACCTTCTCCCGGATCGCCAGCGCGTACTCGAGGCAGTTGACCTGCACCGAGCAGGTTGCGCACACCGCCTTCGCCGATTCAGCCTCTGCCTCGTCGTCGGGGTAGAACATCGCAGAATCCAATCCACGGCATGCTCCCCGGTCCCACCATGTGGGTTCCTGGTTCGTCTCTCGCAACGACATCTGTCGACCCCCGGTCGCGGGGCGGCCGCCATCCGTGGCAGCACAACTTTCGCCCTTCATCGCCGAATCTAGATCCGATGTGACATGTGGCGCCAGAAAAATCCCGAACTTCTTTGCGCCGCTCGCAACGCCACGCGACGGTCAAGTCACCGCTGGAAGATGCCGATAGGGATCCATCGGTGCATCATCAGAGCTTCACGCGGTCGCAGACCCGGACACGATTTCACGCGCGCGCAACGGTGACCGAACAGCGGTGGAGACCCTGTGGCGCATCTACCAGCCGCAGATTCTGCGCCTGCTGCGGGCGAAACGGACGCCCGATTCCGACGACGTGGCAAGCCGGGTGTGGATCGACGTCGGGCGTTCACTCGACCGGTTCTCCGGTGACGGCACCGACTTCCGGCGCTGGATCTTCCGGATCACCAGCCGACGCAGCGTCGATGCGTTCCGGAGTGCCTCGCGACATGCCGCCGACCGCCTCGACCGCCTCGATGACGTGCTCGCGGAGCCCGACGCAGCCGCTGCGTTCGATGCGCACGACAGCCTGGAACGGGCGTTGACGATCGTCGGACGGCTCCCGCCCGCGACAGCGGAAGCGGTGATGTTGCGCGTGGTGTTCGACCTGTCGGTTGCCGACGTCGCCCGGATCATGGATCGCGACGACGGCACCGTCCGTGTCCTCGTCCACCGTGGGTTGCGTCGGCTGCGAGAGCTGCTCGGCGGCGATGAACGGGCCGAATCGTCCACGTCCGGCGAAGAAAATTCGGCGCCGGATGTAACGCCGGGGACCGTTCGCTCGTTGATGTGACATGAACCAGAACGATCGCCTCGATCAACTCATCGCCACATTGCGCCAGCCGGCCACACCTTCGGAGACCGCACCGGCGGCCGCGGTGGTCGACGAGCTGGTCGATGCCCTGAGCGCGTCGAAGGCCTCTCCGATCCGCACGCTCACGTCACCGGGCCGGTTGCGCGTCGGTACGTTCGTCGCTGCCGGAATCATCGGTTTCGGTAGCGTCGCCGCCGCGGGCCCGTCGATCGTCGACACCGTTGCGGGCCCCGAGGACCCGGCATTCGTCGAGGCGGTCAACGAATCGAGCACGCCGGCCGAGACCACGCCCGAGTCGACGACGATCGAGTCGACGACGATCGAGACCACGACGACGATCGAATCAACCGTGGTCGACCCGGTGTCCGGCGACGCTCAGGCGGTCGAGGCAGTCAGCGTCGACCCTGCCGACGTCGTCCTCGATCCCCCGGTCGAAGCGTCCGTCCCGACGACGTTCGTGCCGGTCGACGACCCGGACACCGACTTCGACGAGACGCTGTGCGCCGAGGGCAACCACGGCAAGACGGTCAGCTCCGTCGCCAAGCAGACGACGAGCGGGCCGGGCAAGGGTCAGATCGTGTCCGAAGCTGCGCACTCATCGTGCGGCAAGCAGGACAAGGCCGACAAGCACGACGATGACGACGAGATCGAGACCGACGGCGACGACGCCGACGACGACGAGCCCAAGGACAAGGCCCACAAGAAGGACAAGTCCGACAAGTCCGACAAGTCCGACAAGTCCGACAAGCACGACGACGACGACGACGACGTTGACGAGCACGACGACGAGGCCGACGACGACGAGGCCGACGACGACGAGGACGACGACGACGAGCGGGACGCGTCACGCGAGGCCGACCGGGGCTCGGACACGGCCAACTCGGACAACGCCAAGAAGGACAAGAGCAACAAGTCCAACGGCAAGCACGACGACTGATCGTCGGCCCCGGCCCCCCGCTGTCACGGCGAGGGCCCTACGATCGGCGAGATGACGAGACGGGGTTTCGACCGAGCAGCGATGCTCGCCGAATTGCGGAACGAGACGTTCGACGTCCTCGTCATCGGTGGCGGGATCACCGGCGTCGGTGTCGCCCTGGACGCCGCAGCCCGCGGTTGGCGTGTGGCGCTGGTCGAGCGTGACGACTTCGCGTCCGGTACCTCGTCGAAGAGTTCGAAGATGATCCACGGCGGGTTGCGTTACCTGCAGAACGGCGATGTCCGGCTCGTCTACGAGGCGCTGCGCGAACGGCGACGGCTGATGCGCAACGCACCCCACCTCGTCGAAGTGCTCCCGTTCATGATCCCGATCATGACGAAGGACAGCGTCGTGTCGCGCAAGATCGCGCGGGCGCTCGGCGCCGCGATGTGGATGTACGACCTGACCGGTGGGTGGCGGATCGGGCGAATGCACAAACGCCTCTCGGCCACGGATGCGGCCCGCCACTTCCCCACGACGCAGACCGAGCGCCTCAGTTCGGCGTACCTCTACTTCGACGCCGGCGCCGACGACGCCCGCCTTGTCGTGTCGATTGCCCGCACCGCAGCGCGCCACGGGGCCGTCCTCGTCAATCGCTGCGAAGTGGTCGACATCACGACCGACGCGGCCGGCGCCGCCAGCGGTGCGATCGTCGCCGCCGACGGCGAGCAGTTCCCCGTCGCCGCCCACATGGTCGTCAACGCGGCAGGGGTGTGGAGCGACGCCGTCCGTGCGCTCGACGAGGGGATCGACCCGGAATCGATCAGGCCCGCGAAGGGGGTACACATCACGATCCCCTGGGCGAAGGTCCGCAACGACATCGCGGTGATCATCCCCGTCAAGCGCGACAAACGGAGCCTGTTCCTCGTGCCGTGGGGCGAACAGGCGGACGGCACGTTCTCCCACACGTACGTCGGCACGACCGACACCGATTACGACGGCCCGCTCGACACGCCGCAGTGCACCGAGGACGACATCGACTACGTGCTCGAAGCGCTCAACGAGGCGCTGACGAGCACGATCGCCCAGGCCGACATCACCGGCGTGTGGGCCGGCCTGCGGCCGCTCGTGAACACCGCTCCGGGAGACGAGTCCGGGGCGACCGCCGACCTGTCGCGCAACCACGACGTGGCGGTCAGCGAGCACGGGGTGGTGCGCGTCAGCGGCGGCAAGCTGACGACCTACCGCAAGATGGCCGAGGACACCGTCGACGAAGTGGCCCGCCGGCTCGGGCGGCGCCCCCGGGCGCGACGATCCGAGTCGACGCGAGCGATGAAACTGCTCGGCGCCGAGGGGTTCCGCCCCGGCACTCACGCCACCGCGGCAGACCGTCACCTCGCCCACCGCTACGGCACGCTCGCGCCCGAAGTCAAGGCGCTCGTTGCATTCGACCCGGAGCTCGGCGCCCCGCTGGCGGACCGGCACCCGTACCTCCGTGCCGAGGTCGTGTACGCGGTCCGCCACGAGATGGCCGCCACCCTGGCCGACGTGCTCGAGCGACGCACCCGCCTCCACATCCTCGATCGGGAGGCGGCGCTCGCCGCCGCACCCGTCGTTGCCTCGCTGATGGCCCGCGAACTGGACTGGGACGACGCCGAGTCCGAACGACAACTCGATCACTACCGGCAGCGCTGCGCCGCCGAGGAAGCGGCTGCTCGTGCCTCTGTCTCCCACACCTCCGATTGACCTGACCGCCGCCGCGGGCGCTGCGGCGGGTCATTATCCGAGCCGCCCCGTCGAGGTCGACGAAGAACTGCTGCACGCCCTCGATGAGATCTGCGAGGTCGTCGACGACGATGGCGCGGTCGCCGAGGCGAGCCGTGACTGGTGGCCGCTCGCGTTGCACTGGTCGTTGCAGGGCGAGGTGCCCCAGCTCGCCGACCTGATCGCCCGTCCCCGTTCGGTGGACGAGGTCGCTGCGGTGCTCACGACGTGCAACCTCGGCCGCGTCCCGGTGACGGTGGCCGGCGGACGCAGCGGCGTCTGCGGCGCGTCGACGCCTGCGTTCGGCGGCGTGATCCTCGACACGACCGCACTCGCAGGCGTCGTCTCGGTCGACGCGGTGTCGGGCATCGTCGAGGTTCGACCGGGCACGTTCGGCCCGGACCTCGAACGCGTGCTCAACGGCGAGCACGGCCTGTCGGTCGGACACTTCCCCCAGAGCTTCGACCTCGCCACGGTCGGCGGCTGGGTCGCGTCTCGCGGGGCCGGCCAGTACTCGACGCGCTACGGCAAGATCGAGCACATGGTGGTCGGGCTCGAAGCGGTGCTCGCGGACGGCACGGTCATCCGTACCGGCGGCGCTCCTGCGGCGGCCGCGGGCCCCGACCTGACCCAGCTGCTGACCGGCTCGGAGGGCACGCTCGCGGTGATCACCGACGTCTGGCTCCGGGCCCATCCGCTGCCCGCGGCCGAGCGGCGAGCGGCGTATCTGTTCGACTCGTTCGCGGACGGCATCGAAGCATGCCGGCTCACCATGCGCCGCGGCGCGACGCCGGCCGTGCTGCGGCTGTACGACGCCCCCGAATCCGCCCGCGGACGCGGCGGCGACGGCACGAACTGCGTGCTCCTCGTGCTGGACGAGGGCGATGCCCTGCTCGTCGACGCGACGATGGCGATCGTCGACGAATCGTGCACGACCGCCGGGGCGACGCCGGCCGACGTCGAGCTGGTCGAGGAGTGGATGCAGCACCGCAACGACACGTCGGCGTTGCAGTCGCTGACGCACAAGGGGTTCGTCGTCGACACGATGGAGATCGCGGCGCCGTGGTCCGCGCTCGACGCGATCTTCGACGCGACCCGCGACGCGATGATGGCGGTCGAGCACGCGCGTGCGGCGACCTGCCATCTGTCGCACAGCTACGCGGATGGAGCGTGCCTGTACTTCACGTTCGCGGCCACTCCCCCGGCGGACGAGATCGAGTCGACGTATGTCGCACTGTGGGACGCCGGCACCCGCGCCGTGCTCGCCAACGGCGGCAACCTGTCGCACCACCACGGCATCGGCATCAACCGCGGCCGGTTCATGGCCGAGGCGCTCGGCACCGCGTTCGCGACGCTCGAGCAGATCAAACGGACGCTCGACCCCAACGGCATCCTCAACCCCGGCAAGCTCGGCTTCCCGTCTCCGTTCGGACCGGCACCGTGGCCCTGACGCGCTGGGACTGGGACGCGCTCAGGGCGGGCGCATCGGTGGCGCTCGTCTTCGCCGTGCCGCTGACGCTCGCCGCCGCGTTCGTCGACTCGGACAGCAGCGGCACGAACGCGCTGTTCTTCTTCGGCGCGCTCCTCGGCTTCGTCCTCGGCTCGGGGTGTGCGGCGTGGGTCCAGCGAGCCGGCACGCCGCTCAGCCACGGCATCGTGACGGCGTCCGGGACGTACCTCGCGGCGCAGGCCGTGTTCGTGGTGATTCGGCTCATCGGCGGCGACACGGTCAACTGGTACAGCGTCTTCTTCACGCTGATGATCGTCGTCGGCGCCGGCCTGCTCGGCGGATTTCTCGGCATGCGGCTCCAACGCAGGGGCATCGTCCCGTCGAGCCGGCGGGGTGCAGCGTGACCGCCATCCTCGTGATCGACGTCGGCACGACCGGCCTGCGGGCCGCGGTCGTCGACGAGTCGTTGACGATTTCGGCGTACGAGTACCGGCCGTGCCCTCCGTCGAGCCCGTCGCCCGGCCTCGTCGAGTTCGACGCGACGGCGATGGCCGCAGCCGCCCTCGACGCCGCGCGCACCGCCGCGGCCGACGTGCCGATCGACGCCGTCGGCATCACCACCCAGCGCGCCAGCGTCGTCGTCTGGGATCGCGACACCGGCATCCCGATCGGACCCGGACTCGGCTGGCAGGACCTGCGGACGGTGATGGAATGCATCATGGCCAAGGCCGAGCACGGCTGGGCGATGGCACCGAACCAGAGCGCCACGAAGCTGGCTTGGCTGCTCGCCAACACGGAAGGGGCGCGCGAGCGCGATCTGTGCTGCGGAACCGTCGACAGTTGGATCGCGTGGACGCTCACCGGCGGGGCCGTGCACGTCAGCGATCAGACGAACTCGTCGGCCGCGGCGACCGGGCTGCGGGCACCCGACGGGTCGGCGTGGCGCGATGACATCCTCGATGCGTTCGGAATCCCTTCGGCGATGCTGCCCGAGGTGGTCGACTCGGTGGGCGTGTGCGGCACGGCGACGGCGCTGACCGGCAGCCCCCCGATCGCCTCGCTCATCGGCGACCAGCAGGCGTCGCTCGTCGGCCAGGGATGCATCCGGCCGGGCCACGCGAAGATCACGTTCGGCACCGGCGGCATGCTCGACGTGTGCACCGATGCGGGCACACCCGACGCCGCAGAGCGCCACAGCAACGGCACCTACCCGCTGCCGGTGTGGTCGATCGACGGCCGGATCTCGTGGGGGGTCGAGGGGATCATGCTGTCGGCGGGCACGAACGTCGAATGGCTGCGTGACGACCTCGGGTTGATCGAAACCAGCGAGCAGAGCCACGACATCGCGGCCCGCTGTGCCGACACCGATGGCGTCGTCTACGTCCCTGCGCTGCTGGGCCTGGGGACGCCGGCGTGGGACTACGGAGCGCGCGGCACACTGCTCGGCCTGACCCGCGGCACGCAGCGGCCACACGTCGTGCGCGCGGTGCTCGAGGGCGTCGCCCAGCGCGGCGCCGATCTCGTCGACGCGGCGGTCGCCGACACCGCGATGCCGATCGACACGATCCGAATCGACGGCGGGATGAGCCGTAACCCCACGTTCGTCCGGGCCCTGGCCGATGCGACGGACCGGCCGATCGAGGTGGCGCCCGTCGTCGAGGCGACCACGCTCGGTGCGGCGTTCCTCGCAGGTCTCGGCGTCGGTGTGTGGACCGATCTCGCCGACATCGACGATCTGTGGAGTCCGGCACACGTCGTCGAGCCGACCGTCGGCGGCGACCACGCGGCGCGTCGCCTGACCTGGGCGGACGCGCTGCAACGTGCCGGCGGATGGCTGCCCGACCTGTCAGCGCTGGACTTTTGAGCGATCGCCGGATGCGTGTGGACGGCACCCTAGAATTGCTCGGATGCCGTCTCAGGTAGCAGGCTGCTCTGTGCATGAACCCGAAAGGACCTCCCCTCGTGGATCTCGATACCGCTGAGCCCGCCCCGACGCGGCGCGGGCTGATCGGCATGGCCGGTCTCGCCGGCGCCGCCGCTGCACTGCTCGGCGCCTCACGCGTCGCCGCGGTCCCCGCACGAGCGCCGATGATCCCGGACCGGCCCACCGAGTCCGATCGGGCCCGCCTCGGCGCGGCGATGCGACTCGAGCTGGCGGCTCGCGATCTGTACGCGGTGTCGACCGCATCGTTGGGCGGCGACGAGGCCGTGCTGGCCCGGGTCGTCTCCGAGAACCACGAGGCGTATGCCGACGCAATCGCCGGCGTCACCGGGATCTCCGCGGACGATCGCAACAACGAGGTGTTCGACGCACTCGTCGGCGACTTCGACACGTCCGACGGCCAGGCGTTCGCGGCGGCGGCCCGCACCCTCGAGAACACGGCGGTGGCCACCCATACGGAGCTGATGGCGAGCTACGACTCGATCGACTCGTTCGAGCTCACCGCGTCGATCGTCGCCGTCGAGGCACGTCACGCCGCCGTGTTCACGAGCATGGCCGGCTTCTCGTCCGATCTCGATGAGATGCTCGACCCCGAAGCGACCGCTCTCGACACGTCCGGTGGCGCAGCATGAGCCGTCTCACACCCCGCTCCGGTTCGGCGATCGGTCGGCGCGACGCGCTCCGGATCGGCGGCACCACGTTGTCGCTCGCGGCGATTGTCGTGGCGTGTGGCGACGACCGCACCGGCGACTCCGACCCCGGCCGCGTCGGGCTCGCGCCGCTGCCGACGGTCCTCCCCGAGTTCGAGGTCGACGACGCGGTCTTGCTGCGCACGGCGGCATCGCTGGAGAACACGGTCGTGTCGGTTCACGCCACAGCGCGCGAGCTCGGGGTGTTCGACGGGTCCTTCGCCACGATCGCCGATCGCGCCGTCGCCAATCACTCGGCCAGGGCGTCGGCGATGAACGACCTCGCGGTCGCCGCCGGCGGCACCGCCTGGGACGACGTCAACCCGTGGTACGTCGAGCGTTCGATCACGCCGATTCTCGATGCGGTCGGCGACAGTGACGACGCGGCCCGCGACGCCATCAACCTGGCGATCACCCTCGAGAACCTGCTCGCTGCCACGTACCAGGAGATGGCGTCGACGCTCACCTCCGCCGACGCGCGGGCGGCGGCGTTGGAGGCATGCGCGCAGTCCGGCCGTCACTCGGCGGCGCTCGTGCTGGCAGCGTTCGGGGTGGCCAACCGCTTCAGCCCGGCACTGGTCGGCGAGGAGGCCACGCGGACGGCGGCCGGGGTGAACCGTCAGTACGCGATCCCCGGCACGTTCGGGCAGCTCGGCCAGTTCGAACTGGTCGCCGGACCCCAGGACGTCAACGGCGTGCGCAGTACGTTCCTGCTGGCGACGCCGGCCGCGAACTCCTACATCTACAACGAGCTCAGCGGCGCCTGACCGGGCACAGCCCCGGTCCTCTTGCCGATCGGGGCGGATGACCTTGGCCTCTGGGCACGCGCGCGCCGGTGGGGCACGATCGGGGTGTCCGCAGAGGTGAATTGACCCGAGAGCGAGGTGGATTCCGATGGCATGGCACCGCGCCGTCGAGGACGTACCCGCCCGGCGGCGGAGACTCCGCTGGTTTGCAGCCGTCGTCACGGGTGGTGCCCTACTCGTCGCGTCGGTGATCACCGGTGCGATCGCGACACCCGGTCGAATCGTCGCCCTCGGCGACCCACGGGAGTCGACGGTCGTCACCGTCGACCCGACGCGTGTCCTCGACACCCGCGTCGACGTCGGCCTCGCCGGGCCGCTCACCTCACTGGCGAGCCGCCAGCTGCAGATCACCGGCCCGATCACCACGATCGACCGCTACACCGCCAATGGCACCGCCGTCGTCACGAGCGAGCAGATCGTCGTGCCCGCCGGGGCCACCGGGGTGCTGCTCAACATCACCGCCGTGACACCGAGTGCCACCGGCTTCCTGTCGGTCCGCCCCGGCGACGCCACCGGCGCGCCCTCCACCGCCGGGCTGAACTTCGACCCCGGCGACACGATCCCCAACGCGCTCACGGTTGCGCTGCCGACGACCGGTACGGGCAGCGGCATGATCGACCTGTACTACGGCGCCGAGTTCCCGGGGCAGACCGTCCACGTCGTGATCGACATCGTGGGCTACACCAGCGATGCCGGCCTGCTCGACATCATCGGCCGCATCGAAGCACTCGAGAACTCCGGCGTCACCGGACCGCCAGGACCGACCGGACCGAAGGGTGACCAGGGCGACCCCGGACCGGCCGGCGCCGACGCCCCGCGACCGGCGCAGGTCGTGGTGGTCGCCACCTCCGGCGGCGACTTCGCGAGTCTGTCCGCCGCCCTCGCCTCGATCGACGACAACTCCGCGGCGACTCCGTATGTGATCAGGATCGCCCCCGGCACGTACACGGAGACCGGTCCGGTCTTCCTTGCCGACCACGTCGACATCGAGGGCGCCGGCCGCGACCGGACCGTCCTCGAGTGCGCATGCGCCGGCCCGGTCAACGATTCGTCGAG
>JABDKP010000056.1 GCA_013002175.1 Ilumatobacter sp. | reverse complement strand
TACCGACATCGACGCGATCGACGCGAGCGTCGACCGAGGCCGTCGTGGCGCGCAGCGCCCGGCGCAACGCCTCGTTGTCGATCACACCGTACGGCCGTGCGAGACGGTGGCGGCGGTGGGTCCACGCGTGGATGTCCGGGTGCCGCGACGCGAGCACGTTCTCACCGGCCAGCACGTCGAGCCTGTCGAGGTCGTCGGCCCAGACACCGTACGTCGCCGTCCACGGGTCGTCGGCACCGACGAGCAGCGCGTCGACACCGACCGCCCGGCATGCCGCCGCCAGCGCTGAGCCGGCGGGGCCGTCGCCGATGACGACGACGTCGGTCACGCCCGCTCGAGTTCGGCCATGCGCCGGAACTGCTCGACGACGTCCGGCGTTGCGTGGCCCGGGTCGAGTGTGCGGTACACCGTGTCGACGTTGACCGCGATCCGGCCGAACTCGCCGAGGCCCGCGAACCGCTCGTCGGCGCCGAGCGTCCGTCCGATCTCGCGCGCCGCGTCGAACGCATCGAGCCCCGCTTCGTGACATCCGGTCGCCGCTTCGTCGACGACGGTCAGGTACTCCCGCACGTCGCGGATCCCTGCCTTGTCGGTGACCGGTCCGTGACCGGGGACGACCGTGTCGACGTCCATCTCCAGCATCAGGTCGCACGCCGCCACCCAGTTGGCGAGCGGGCCGGCCCACACGATCGGTGCGCCGCCGATGAACAGGATGTCGCCCGTGTAGACGGTGCGGGCGTCGGGCACGACCGCGATCGTGTCGCCCGCCGTGTGCGCCGGGCCGACCTCGATCAGCTCGACGGACCGGCCGCCGACATCGACTGCGAAGTGGCCGTCGAACGTGATCGACGGCAGCTCCAGCTCGATGCCGTCGAACGCGAAGTCGCCGAAGAACGTACGGAACAGGTCGCCGACGTCGCCGGGCGCGGCGTTGAGCGCGGCCAACATCGACGGCGGCACCTCCGGCATCTCCTCTGCGGTGGCCCGCGACGCGACGATGTCGACCGTCGCCCAGCGGTCGCGAACCTCCCGGTTGCCGTAGCAGTGGTCGCCGTTGGCGTGGGTGTTGACGAGCGTGGCGATCGGAGCCGCCGCCGTCAGCGGTGCCATCCGATCGAGCATCGCGGCCGTCAACCGCAGGTCGAACAGCGTGTCGATCAGCAGCGACTGCCCGTCACCGCAGACGAGACCGGCATTGCTCCAGCCCCAGCCGCCGTCCGGCTGGAGGTACGCGAAGCAGCCGTCGCCCAACTCGTGCATGCCATGCGTGAAGTCCATCGCACCATCGTGCCAGACCGGCCGCGGGCCGGTCAGCGGGCCCAGCGGGCGCACAGCCGCTCGGCGAGCATCACGGTGGGCAGATGGGTGTTGGCGTCGGGGATCGCCGGGAAGACCGAGGCGTCGCACACGAACAGTCCCTGATGACCGGCCACGGCGCCGTCAGCATCGACGACGGTGCCCATCGCACAGGTGCTCGTGGCGTGGAGGTATGCCCCGGTCGCCGATCGCACCCATGTCTCCAACGCGACGTCGTCGGCGAGCACGTCGGCCGTCGTGCCGTGATCGTCGATGTACACCGTCGAGACCAGCGCGGCGAATGACGGCGTGCGCAGCAGGTCGAGCGTTTCACGCGCGGCGCGTACCAGCTCCGCCACGTCGCGCGGGTCGGCGAGCAGGGCTTCGTCCACCTGCGGCGCGCCGTCGGGCGCCACGGTGACCGTGCCGGCCCGGCCATGCGGCGACATCAGCGCGGCCATCAGCATCCCATGACTCGCGCCGTCCGGCGATGATCCGAGATGGTTCATCGGCAGCAACTGGATCGTCCCGCGGTCGGCGACGGCGCCGGTGACCAGCCTGCTCGGGTCGTCCGGTTCGTGCAGCGCGAGTGTGAACGCCACCGCCGGGTGATCCTGCAGGCCCGTGCCGATGCCGGGCGTGTCGACACCCGATCGCAGCAGGAGGGCCGGCGTGTGGATCGCGCCCGCTGCGACGACGACCCGGTCGGCGGCGAGCTCGGTTCCGTCGTCGAGGACGACGCCGACCGCCCGCCTGCCGTCGAGCACGATCCGCGTCACGGCCGAGTCGGTGAGGATCTCCAGGTTCGAGCGCTCACGGGCGGGCCACAGGTATGCCTCCGCCGATGTGACCCGGCGACCGTCCCGGCGCGTCAGCAGGGCCGGCTCGGCACCGGCCTCGGCGTCCAGCAGCGCCCTGTCGACGGCGCCCAGTTCCGAGGCGGCGGGACGCTCGACCGGGACGGCGACGCGTTCCCACGTCTCGGCGGCGTCGTGCCATCCCCAGGACCGGTACCGGGCCGCGTCCCCGCGTGCGGCCACCATCCCGTTGATCGCACTGGAACCGCCGAGCCCGCGACCCAGCGGATACGGGCGCGGGTCGCCGCCTTGGACGCGGGTCGCGTGCACATCGGTGTCGACTCGCCCCGGCACGGCCATCGCGGCGAGGTAGTCCGGTCCGTCGATCGCCGGAAGCACCTCGCCGGGGGCGAGGTCGGGGCCGGCTTCGACCAGCGTGACGCGATGCTGCTCCTGCTCGGACAGGCGAGCCGCAGCGACGCACCCGCCCGAGCCGGCGCCGATCACGATCGTGCGGGTGCCGGTCTCCCTCACCGCTCGCTCCGACCCGTTCACGCAGAGGACTGTAGATGGCGAATTATTTGTTCAAATGTCCCGACCACCCGGACCGAGTCCCTAGGGTCGCGCCGGTGGCCCCCCGGCACCGTCTGACCATTCATTCCAACGATGCCGACCCCCGGGCCGCGGCGATCACGGAGGGGGCCGCGCAGCTCGGAATGGGCGACATCGGCACCGTCGCGGTCGCCGACATCATCTTCGTCGACGGTGACATCACCGCCGAGGACCTCGACCGGCTGCACGGCGTGCTCGTCGACCCGCTGCTGCAACACGGCAACTGGGATCCGCCGACGGCGTCCGGCGTCGAGATCACGCTGCAACCGGGCGTCACCGACAGCGACGCGGATGCGGTTCGCCACACCGCCGAGCGTCTCGGTGTGGCGATCGACGCCGCCGCCACGGGCACCCGGATCGAGTTCGGGGATGCGGTCACGCCCGAGCGCGCCGACGAGATCGTCGCCCGTCTGGTCGCCAACCCGATCATCGAGCGATGGACGCACGGCTGCATCGAGCCGATCCATCCCGAGGGCCGCGACGTCGCAGGCGCGGCCACGGTGATCGCACTGCGCGACGCCGACGAGGAGACCCTGCACGAGATCAATGCCGAGCGGGCGCTGTATCTCGACCCCCAGGAACTGGTCGCGATCCGCGACCATTTCGCATCGCTCGGCCGCGACCCGACCGATCTCGAACTGGAGACCCTCGCGCAGACCTGGAGCGAGCACTGCGCCCACAAGACGTTCCGGGCCGCAATTCACGCGACGGGCGGACCCGAAGGTGGCGAGGTCGACATCATGCCGCTGATGCAGCAACTCCGGGTCTGTACGGAGACGATCGACGCGGAATACGTCCGCTCCGCGTTCGTCGGCAACGCCGGCGTGATCGAGTTCAGCAAGGGCACGACGATCGCACTGAAGGCCGAGACCCACAACCATCCGTCGGCGGTCGAGCCGTTCGGCGGTGCGAACACCGGGGTCGGCGGCGTCATCCGCGACGTGCTCGGCATCGCCCACAAGCCGATCGCCATCACCGACATCTTGTGCTTCGGCCCCGCCGACCTGCCGCTCGCCGACCTCCCCGACGGGTCCTTGCATCCGCTGCGGATCCGCGAGGGCGTCGTCGCCGGCGTCGCCGACTACGGCAACAAGATCGGTCTGCCGACGGTGGCCGGAGCGATCCTCTACGACCGCGCCTACACCACGAACCCGCTCGTGTTCGCCGGATGCATCGGCACCGCCGCGACGCGGCCGCTGCACGAGGGTCCCCGTGCGGGCGACCGGATCATCGTGATCGGTGGTGCAACCGGCCGCGACGGCATCCGCGGCGCCACGTTCTCCTCGGCGACGATGGACGCGTCGACCGGCGAGGTCGCCGGAGCGAGCGTGCAGATCGGCGCACCGATCGTGGAGAAGCTGCTGATCGACGCCCTCGTCGGCGCCGAAGACCTGTACTCCGCGATCACCGACTGCGGCGCCGGTGGCCTGTCGTCGGCCGTCGGCGAGATGGCCGAGGGGGTCGGCGCCGACGTCGAACTCGACCTCGTCCCCCGCAAGTACCCGGGTCTGCAGCCGTGGGAGGTCTGGCTGTCCGAGGCGCAGGAGCGGATGGTCGTCGCCGTTCCCCCTCGCAACGTCAGCGCGATCATCAACCGCTGTGCACGAGTCGGCGTCGATGCCGCAGAGATCGGTGCGTTCACCGGCGACGAGGTGCTCACGGTGCGCTCGGGAGGCGAACCGGTCGCCCAGCTCGACACCGCCTTTCTCCACGACGGGCGTCCGCAGCGCCAGATGCGTGCGGAGCTGCCCGACCCGAATCGCATCGAACGGCTCAGCCGCACCGTCGCCGACCCGGCCGAGGCGATCCTGAAGCTGCTCGCGCACCCGAACATCGCCTCGAAGGCGGCCACGATCCACCGTTACGACCACGAGATCCTGGGGTCGACCGTCGTCCGCCCGCTGATCGGTGCGGCGTCGGACGGCCCGGCCGACGGCGTCGTGCTCGCCCCACCGGCCGTCGGCGCCGGGTTGGCGATCGGGATCGGGGTCAACCCGTGGTACGGCCTCCACGACCCCGAGGCGATGGCCTACGCCGTCGTCGACGAAGCGATCCGCAACGTGGTGGCCGTCGGCGCCGACCCCGACAGGGTGGCACTGCTCGACAACTTCTCGTGGGGCGACCCTCGCCGGCCGTCGACGCTCGGCGAGCTCGCCGCGGCGGTCGAGGGTTGCTGCGCGGCGGCCTATGTGTACGACGCGCCGTTCGTGTCGGGCAAGGACTCGCTGAACAACGAATACGTCGGCACCGACGGCGAACGGCACGCGGTACCACCGACGCTGGTGATCACCGCGGTCGCCCACGTCCCCGACGCCGACCGCTGCGTCACCCCCGATCTCGCCGCGGCCGGCAACGTGTTGATGCTCATCGGCTCGACCGAGATCGAGTTCGCCGGGTCGCACCTCGACAAGGTGCTCGGTGAGCCGGCCGGCGTCGGCGTCGCCCCGGCACCCGATCCCGATGCACCCGAGCACTACCGGCTGCTCCATGCTGCGATGCAGGCCGGGTTGGTGCAGTCCTGCCACGACGTCAGCGAGGGAGGCTTCGCCGTGGCACTCGCCGAGATGTGTCTGGCCGGGCGGCTGGGTGCCACGATCGAGACGCTCGGCCACGACGATCTCGCCGCAGCGCTGTTCAGCGAGTCGATCGGCCGGTTGATCGTCGAGATCGAGCCGCGCAGCGTCACGGCATTCGAACGGATCATGGGCGACGAGTGCCTCCGCCTCGGGGAGGTCAACGACGCCGGCATCCTGTGGCTGCCTGGGGTCAAGCCGATCCTCGTCGCCGATCTCGCCGACGCGTTCAACAGCGGGGGTCCGATGTGAGCCAGGTCCCCGCCATCATCATCGCCGGCCCCGGCACCAACCGCGATGCGGACGTCCGCGACGCACTCGAACTGGTCGGTGCGGACGCGCGGATCGTGCTCGCGAGCGAGCTGATCGAGCGGCCGCGGTTGCTCGGCGACTACCGGCTGGCAGTCGTCGCCGGAGGTTTCAGCTACGCCGACTCGCTCGGCGCCGGGCGCATGCTCGCCCTCGACCTCGTCGTCGGGCTCGGCGAGGAGATGCGGGCCTTCGTCGCTGCCGGTCGCCCGGTGATCGGCATCTGCAACGGGTTCCAGGTGCTGACCCGCGCCCGGCTCCTGCCCGGCGCGTTGGGCCACAATGCGCAGGGCCGGTTCGATTGCCGCTGGGTCGTGCTCGACCCGGTGCCGCGCAGCACGAGTATCTGGACGAAGGGCATCGAGGACCCGATCCACTGCCCGATCGCACACGGTGAGGGGCGCTACGTGCATCCCGACCCCGAGTCGCTGGCGGCCGCCGGCCAGGTCGCGCTGCGGTATCGCAGCACCAACCCGAACGGGTCGGTCGCCGACATCGCCGGCGTGTGCGACCCCAGCGGCGTCGTGCTGGGGTTGATGCCCCACCCGGAGAACCACATCGTCGCCCGCCAGCATCCGCGGCACTGTCGCGGCGGCGGCGGCCCCGCCCATCTCGGGTTGCGCTTGTTCGAGAACGGCGTACGGCACGCCAAGGAGCTCTGAACGGGGTGGCGGTCGACATCGCCGGGCTCGAGCCGCTGGACGCGATCGAGTTGCCGCTGGACGACCGTCGCGACGGCAAGGTGCGGGTGTCGTGGGCGCTCGGCGACGACCGCCGGCTGTTCGTCACCACCGATCGGCTGTCGGCGTTCGACCGGATCATCGCCCGCGTTCCCTACAAGGGCCAGGTGCTGAACCAGCTCGCGGGTTGGTGGTTCGAGCAGACGTCCGACATCATCGCCAATCACTGCATCTCGCTGCCCGACCCGAACGTCCTGATCGCCCGCGCCGCCCGCCCGCTGAGTGTCGAGGTCGTCGTCCGCGGGCACATCACCGGCGTCACCGACACGGCACTGTGGACGCGCTACGCGGCCGGCGAACGTACGATCTACGGGCATCGGTTCCCCGACGGGATGGTCAAGAACTCGCCGCTCCCCGCGCCGATCGTGACCCCGACCACGAAGGGCGCCCACGGCACCCACGACATCCCGCTGTCGCAGGCCGATGTCGTCGCCGACGGCCACGTCGATGCCGCCACGTGGTCGCAGGTGGAGGCCGCTGCGCTGGCGGTCTTCGAACGGGGCCGCGAGCTCGCTGCGGGCTCCGGGCTGATTCTCGCCGACACGAAGTACGAGTTCGGTCTCGGCTCGTCGGGCGAGCTGTTGCTGATCGACGAGGTCCACACCCCGGACTCGTCGCGCTACTGGGTGGCCGACAGCTACGAGGCCCGGCTCGCCGCGGGAGACGAGCCGGAGAGCCTCGACAAGGAGTTCGTGCGGCGGGCCCTCGCCGACGCGGGATACACCGGCGACGGCGAGATCCCCGAGCTGCCTGCAACGGTCTGGCAGCAGACGAGCGCCCGCTACATCGAGACCTACGAGCGCCTGACGGGACGGACCTTCGTCCCCGGCGCGTACCCTGCAGCTCAACGCATCGCCGACACCGTCGCAGCACTGGAGATCATCTGACATGTCGCCCACCAACACCGCCGGCGTCCCCGTGGCATCACCGACGAGGTCGGGCGTCGACGACACGCCTCACGACGACGCGCCGCGCGAGGAGTGCGGCGTACTCGGGCTGTCGACTCCGCACGGCGAAGGCGTCGCCCAGCTCGCCTTCTTCGGGCTCTTCGCACTCCAGCACCGCGGGCAGGAGGCCGCCGGGCTCGCGGTCAGCGACGGCACCCGGACACGCGTGCACAAGCAGCCCGGACTCGTCGCCAACGTGTTCACACCCGAGGCACTGAAGCCGCTGACGGGCTACCACGCGATCGGCCACACCCGGTATTCGACGACCGGTTCGAACGCCGAGCGCAACATTCAGCCGTTCCTCGTCGAGACGATGCACGGGCCGCTGTCGCTGGCCCACAACGGCAACCTGGTCAACGCCGCCGCGCTGCGCGACGAGCTGCTCAGCCGGGGTTTCGGGCTGACCGCCACCAGCGACACCGAGGTCTTCACGCTGATGCTCGCGGCGGCGGGCGGGCGCAACTGGCAGGAGCGGATCGAACGGACGCTGCCCGCCTGGAAGGGTGCGTTCTCGCTCGTCATCCTCGCGGCCGACCAGGTGATCGCCGTGCGTGATCCGTGGGGTTTCCGGCCGCTGTCGGTCGGCCGGCTGCCGAACGGCGGGCATGCCGTCGCCAGTGAAACGTGCGCGTTGTCGACGCTCGGCTGCGTGGACATCGACGAGGTGCATCCCGGCGAGATGGTCACGTTGCGCGGCGCGGAGATCGAGCGGACGCAGGTGCTCGCCCCACAGCCGCACGGCGCCCGGTGCACGTTCGAGTTCGTGTACTTCTCCCGCCCTGACTCGGTGTGGGACGGCCACAGCGTCCACCACGCGCGGCAGCGGCTCGGTGTCGAACTGGCTCGCGAGTCGCTCGTGGAGGCCGACGTCGTGGTCCCGGTTCCCGACTCGTCGATCCCGGCCGCGATCGGCTTCGCACGGGAGAGCGGGCTGCCCTTCAACGACGGGCTGATCAAGAACCGCTACATCGGCCGGACGTTCATCGAGCCGACGCAGGACATCCGCGAGCGGGGTGTCGCGCTGAAGTTCAATGCGCTGTCGGAGAACCTCGCCGGCAAGCGGGTGATCATGATCGACGACTCGCTGGTGCGCGGTACGACGGCGGGTCCGCTCGTGAAGCTGGTGCGTGAGGCGGGCGCCAGCGAGGTTCACGTCCGGATCACGTGCCCGCCGATCACCGACCCGTGCCACTTCGGCGTCGACATGGGCCACGACGACGACCTGATGGCGGCGCGGTTCACCGTCGAGGAGATGCGCGAGCACATCGGTGCCGACAGCCTCGCGTTCCTGTCCCTCGACGGGATGATGCGAGCGGTCGCCGAGCGCGAGAGCGGGCCCGAGGACGGGTACTGCAACGCATGCTTCACCGGGCGCTACCCGATCGCGGTGGGTGACGCCCAGGCGAAGCTCGCCTTCGAAGGGGTCATCGCCTGATGCGCGTCCTCGTCGTCGGCGGCGGCGGCCGTGAGCAGGCGATCGCGTGGGCCTGTCGCCGGCACGGCCACGACGTGCGGCTCGCGGACGGTCTCGGCGACGCGTCGACGAACGACACCGACCTCGTCATCCCGGGCCCGGAGGCCGCGCTGGTCGCCGGTACCAGCGACGTCGCCGCCGAACGCGGCATCCCGTGTTTCGGGCCGACCGCCGAGCTCGCCAACCTGGAGGCGTCGAAGAGCTACGCCCGTGAGCTGGCGACCCGGCTCGGCATCCCGGGCCCTGCGAGCGCCCGCTTCGAGGACGCCGCGTCAGCGATCGCGTGGTGGGAGCAGCTCGATCGGCCGGTCGTCGTCAAGCTCGACGGTCTCGCCGCCGGCAAGGGCGTCGCAGTCCCGGAGACCACCGGCCAGACCCGCCGGGCGATCGAGGTGGCGGCCGCAACCGGGCCGTTCCTGATGGAGGAGCGGATCTACGGCCCCGAGATCTCGTTGCTCGCGCTGTGCGACGGCTCCTCCGCGGTGGCGCTGCCGCTCGCCCAGGACCACAAGCGGATCGGCGAGGGCGACACCGGCCCGAACACCGGTGGGATGGGTGCCTATGCGCCGGCACCCGTACCGGTGACCTCCGCCGAACTGCTCAAGACGTTCGTCCAGCCGATCCTCGACCACTTCGCCGACGCGGGTACCCCGTACGTCGGCGTGATCTTCGCGGGGCTGATGCTCACCGCCGAGGGGCCGCGCCTGATCGAGTACAACGTGCGCTTCGGCGACCCCGAGGCCCAGACGGTGCTGCCGCTGTTGACCACCGACCTCGCCGAGCTCGCGTTGGCGTGCACTCGCGGCGACGTCGGCGAGGTGCCCGTCGAAGTCAGCGCGGGGGCGGCCGTCACGGTCGTCGCCGCGTCGCCGGGGTATCCGGACGCCCCGAGAACCGGTTCGGACATCCACGACGGCGGTACCGACAGTGCCACTGCGATCCGGTTCGACGCAGGCGTCGACTCCGCCGGGCGCACGTCCGGCGGGCGGGTGCTCGCCGTGACCGGTCTCGGCGCCGACCTCGGCGAGGCGCGCGAGCATGCGTATGCCCGGATGGGGCACATCTCGTTCGACCGGATGCAGGTCCGGATGGACATCGCGTGGCGGGCACCCGGTGCGCAATTGACGTCGTACGCGGCAGCCGGGGTCGACATCGACGAGGGCACCCGCGCGGTCACCGAGATGAAGGCCGCGGTCGAGACGACGCACGACAACGGCGTCCTCAAGGGCGTCGGCAGCTTCGGGGGCGTGTTCTCCGCGGCGGCGATCCGCGAGTTGGACGACCCGGTGATCGTCGCTTCCACGGACGGCGTCGGAACGAAGGTCGAGCTCGCTGCGCGCCTGGGGATGGTGCGCGGCGTCGGCATCGACATCGTCAACCACTGCATCGACGACGTGCTCGTGCAGTCGGCGCGGCCCCTGTTCTTCCTCGACTACATCGCAGCGAGCGTGCTCGACGCGGACCTGGTGGCCGACGTGGTCGGCGGGATGGCCGATGCCTGCCGGGCGGCCGGCTGCGCCCTCCTCGGCGGCGAGACCGCGGAGATGCCAGGCGTGTACCAGCCGGGGGCATTCGACATCGCCGGCACGCTGGTGGGCCTCGCCGAACGTGCCGAGCTGCTCCCCCGCGACGACGTGGCGGCGGGCGACGTACTGATCGGCGTCGCGTCCAGCGGCCCGCACACCAACGGGTACTCGCTGCTGCGGAACATCTTCCAGTGGGCGCCGATGGACGTCGTGCCCAACGGGTTCGATCGACCGCTCGGCGAGACGCTGCTCGAGCCGCACCGCTCGTATCTCGACGTCCTCTCCCCCGCGCTGGCGTCCGGGTCGGTGAAGGCACTGGCGCACGTCACCGGCGGCGGACTGCCCGAGAACCTGCCGCGGGTCCTGCCCGACACGGTCGACGCGGAGATCGAGCTGGGGTCGTGGCCCATGTCGCCGCTGTTCCGCCTCGTGCGCGAACTGACGCCGAGCATGTCGACCGACGAGCTGTACCGCACGGTCAACATGGGCATCGGGATGGTTGTCGTCTGCGCCGCCGCCGACGTCGCCGCCGTGCAAGCGGCCATCGACGAGCCGACGTGGGAGATCGGCCGGCTCGTCGCCGGCAGCGGCCGCGTCACCCTCCGCACCCCCGAATTCTGACGCTCTCGGCCCGCTGGGCGGGGTTCGGTAGCCAGATTTGCGTGGTGAGCGGACTTTTCGTTCAGGTTCACCGTCGACGGCACTCGCGCTGCCTAGCGTCGAACGGATGAGCACCGTCGCCGAACCGCCCTGCCGCGAGCGGCGGCTTGTGGTGCTGGTGTCGGGCAACGGGTCGAACTTGCAAGCGGTGCTCGACGCCTGCGCAGCCGGCACGATCGACGGGT
>JABDKP010000052.1 GCA_013002175.1 Ilumatobacter sp. | reverse complement strand
AGGCGCTGGTGGCGCGACTGATCGGCGACCACGAGGTGACGAGCCAACCCGAGTTGCTCGAGCTCCTCGCCGGCGAGGGCGTCGACGCCACGCAGGCGACGGTGTCGCGCGACCTCGACGACATCGGCGCGGTCAAGGTGCGCGTCCCCAGCGGCAACACCGTCTACGCGATCCCGGAATTCGCGCCGGACCGGCTGGCTCCGGTCGAACATCTCCGGCGGGTGATGGGCGAGTGGGTCGCCGACGTCGCCTGTTCCGGGAACATCGTCGTCCTGCGCACGCCGCCCGGCTGCGCCCATGTGGTTGCGTCAGCACTCGATCGCAGCCGGGTCGACGGGCTGCTCGGCACGGTCGCCGGCGATGACACGCTGCTGTGCGTCGCCGCGACGGCGGACGGTGAGACACTCGCGGGCGACCTCCGCGACCTCGCAGGACTGGATCGATAGATGGACCTCGACGACGAACATGAATTCGCGCGTGACGCCGAACTGCCGGCGCAGGCGCGCACGCTGTGGCACGGCCGGTTCACCGGCGGTCCGTCCGAGTCGCTCCTGGCCTACACGGTCAGCCTGCCGTACGACCAGCGGATGTGGCGCGACGACATCGCCGGGTCGAAGGCGCACGTTCGCGGGCTCGCGCGGGTCGGTCTGCTCACCGACGACGAGCGCGACACCGTCCTCGCCGCGCTCGACGACGTGTCGGTCGAGATGGACGCCGGCACGTTCGTGTTCGTCGACGGCGACGAGGACATCCATACTGCGATCGAGCGGCGGGTCACGGAACTGGCCGGAGCAGCGGGCGGCAAGCTGCACACCGCCCGCAGCCGCAACGACCAGGTCGCGACCGATCTGCGGTTGTGGTGCAAGCGGGAGTTGCGTGACGTCGCGCTGCGCCTGATCGAGATGCAGGAAGCACTGTTGAATCAGGCGCTCGAGGCCGGCGACACGTACCTGCCGGGGTACACCCACCTCCAGCGGGCCCAACCGGTGCTGCTGTCGCACCACCTGATGGCCCACGGTTGGGCGCTCGGCCGCGACGTGAGCCGGCTGCTCGACACGCTGCAACGCCTCGACGTGTCGCCCCTCGGTGCCGGTGCACTGGCCGGCTCGTCGCTGCCGATCGACCCGGAGGCGACCGCGGCCGACCTCGGGTTCGCGAGGGCGTTCGACAACAGCCTCGATGCCGTCAGCGACCGGGACTTCGTCGCGGAGGCGGTGTTCGACCTGGCGATGATCGGGATCCACCTTTCGCGCATCGGCGAGGAGTGGGTGCTGTGGACGTCGGGCGAGTTCGGCTTCGCCGTGCTCGACGACGGCTACGCCACCGGTTCGTCGATGCTGCCGCAGAAGAAGAATCCGGACATCGCCGAGCTCGCGCGGGGCCGCAGCGGCCGCCTGATCGGCAACCTGACGGGTCTGCTGGCGATGCTCAAGGGTCTCCCGATGGCGTACAACCGCGATCTCCAGGAAGACAAGGAGCCGCTGTTCGACTCCGTCGAGCAGGTCACGCTGGCGGTCGCCGCCCTGACCGGCATGATCGCCACCGCCACGTTCGTCCCGGAACGGATGCAGGCGGCGGCCGACGAGGAGGCGATGGCCGCGACCGATCTCGCCGAGTTCCTCGTCCGCGGCGGCATGCCGTTCCGTGAGGCGCACGCCGTGGTCGGGGCCCACGTCCAGGCGGCGCTGGCCGGCACGGGTTCGCTCGTCGATCTCGTCGCGGCCGACCCCGTGTTGGGCGCCGAAGCGGCGCGGTTGGTCGCACCTGGCGTCGGCGTGACGATGCGGACGTCGCGCGGTGGTGCCGGGCCGGAGGCCCGTGGCGCGCAGGTCGAGTCGTACCGGGCGATGCTCGCCGACGAGCTGCAGTCGATCCGGGACTTCGCCGCGTTCGGGTGATGCGCCCGCTCGAGCGTGCCTGGTACGCCCGCGATGCCCCGGTGATCGCGCCCGAGTTGTTGAACAAGCTGATCGTGTCGAAGATCGACGGCGACACCGTCGTCGGCCGGATCACCGAGGTCGAGGCGTACACCCAGGACGATCCCGCCAGCCACACGCATCCGGGTCCGACCGCCCGCAACGCCGCGATGTTCGGTCCACCCGGCCACTTGTACGTCTATCTCAGCTACGGGATCCACCACTGCCTCAATGTGGTGACCGCGCCGGAAGGGGACGGGCAGGCGGTGCTGATTCGGGCGCTGCAGCCGGTGGAGGGAGTCGACGTGATGGCTCGCCGTCGCGGTCGGCGGCCCGATCGGGAACTGGCGAACGGACCGGGAAAAGTCGGCCAGGCGCTCGGCGTGGACCTCGACCGCTACGGCACCGATCTGACGGCCCGGTCGTCCGTGGTGTGGATCGGCGACGACGGGACCGCCCCGCCGGTCTCGCCGCGTGTCGGCCCCCGCATCGGGATCTCGAAGGCGATCGACACCCCCTGGCGCTTCCGGCCGTAGTCGACAAAGTTGTGCCAGGCACAACTTTGACTCCGAGTCGGTGATGGGCCGGGCACGACTGCGACTCGACGCGGTAGCGGTTGTACGTTCGCGCTGATGGAGAGCTTCGCGGGCAAGATCGCGGTCGTGACCGGTGGAGGCACGGGGATGGGGCGCGAGCTGGTGGTCCAGCTGGCGGCGGCGGGGGCGCACGTGTCGATGTGCGACCTGTCCGAGGACCGGATGAGCGAGACCGCAGCGCTCGCGGCCGCAGCCGCGCCTGCGTCGGACGTACGCATCTCGACGCACGTGTGTGATGTCAGCGACGAGGCGGCGATGCTCGTGTTCCGCGACGAGGTGCTGGCGGCGCACGACTCCGAGCACGTCAACCTGCTGTTCAACAACGCGGGGCTGAGCGGCGGCGGCAGCATCGTCACCGACAGTCGTGAGTCGTGGGACCGCTGCTTCGAGGTGTGCTTCAACGGCGTCCGCTGGGGCACACTCGCCTTCCTCGATGCGCTGATCGCCTCCGACGAGGGCCACATCGTGAACACCTCGAGCGTCAACGGCTTCTGGGCGAGCATCGGTCCCGACCGTCCTCACACCGCCTATTCCGCCGCGAAGTTCGCCGTGAAGGGGTTCACCGAGGCGCTCGTCACCGACATGCGCGTCAATGCCCCGCACGTCGGCGTGTCGGTCGTCATGCCCGGACACATCGGCACGTCGATCGTCCAGAACTCGATGAACTATGGCGCCCGCGAGCTCACCGACGACGAACGTGAGCTGATGACGGTCGCCGACCAGATGTTCCACGACAACGCGCCGATGTCGGCGGACGACGCGGCGACGGTGATCCTCGACGGCGTACTGGCGGGGCAGTGGCGGATCCTCGTCGGGGAGGACGCGGTCGCGCTCGACGCCGCCGTCCGGGCCGATCCGGAAGCCGCCTACGAGGGGTCGATGCACGAAATCCTGTTCGCCGAGCTGACCGCGGCCCGCGAGCAACTCGTCGAGCAGCTCTTCGACTGACCGGTCAGTGACCGTGCAGCCAGTACCCGTGCGGGTGGCACGTGGCGAGCTGCTCCACCGTGCGTTGTCCGCCGCGCCATCTCGCGACGGCGACGACGGTCCGGAACTCGTCGCCGGGTCCCGACGGCCACGGCAGCTCGGGCGTCATGGTCGGCGACTCGACGAACACCCATGAGAGGTCGGCGTTCGACCCCAGTCGATCGAGTTCGGCCACGTAGGCCGTACGTTGCTTCGGCGACAGATAGTTCAGTACCCACGAGTTCGTGACGACCGGGTGACCGTGGTGCCGGATGCGCTGGATCGCAGGCGCCAGCGCGGAGACGGCATCGCCGGCGACGATCTCGGGTGGGTCGGAGCGGGCGATCCCGATGGCCGCCCGGAGCCGCAGAAAGCGATCTCGCTGGTCGGGCCAGATGCACGCCTCCAGCCAGCGGGCCGCGCCGTCGTCGGTCACGTCGATCGGGTCGGCGTCCACGCCGAGGCGAGCCGCAATCGCCGGGAGCCGGCCGGGTATCGTCAGCGTGCCCCGAGTGGTCGCTTCGAGGCGGACCGGTGACGCGGCGCCGACGATTCGTTCGGCTGCGCCACCGTCGTCGGACGTGTAGCGGTAGCAGTAGCGGTCGCAGAGCAGGTTGAGTCCACCGCTCGTGCCGACGTCAAGATGGGCGAGCGGGCCGCACTCGTCGGCGAGAACGCCGAGCGCCGGCACCAGCAGCAGACATCGTCCCACCTCGTTGGTCTGCGTGGTGCGGGTCGCGAGCATGTCGGCGAGCGCACCGGTGTGGGCGGTGACGAACTGCTCGAATGTCGGCAACAGTGCCTCGTCCCATGGCGATCGCGGGTGGGACGTCAGGTTGGGGTACCACTGCGCCAGCTCGTGGTCCGGTTGCTCGAGCAGCAACGCGTGGGTGCATGCGAGGAGCAGAACCGGCAGCTGCTGCTGGGGCGGGGCATGCGCGAGCAGACGGTACAGACTCGGGTCGTCAGCGATGCCGGCAGTGAGTGCGGCGTACAGCGGTGCACGGACTTGCGACGCCGACGTCTCGCGGAAGCGGCGGGCCAGTTCGGCATCGTCCGGCGGCGTGGTCACGCTGCGAGGGTAACGTCGGGGCGGTATGACATCGATCGACGGCGATCTGGTCGCCGACCTGGAAGCGCGTCACCTCATCCACGATTCGACCGACCGGGACGCACTGCGGGCGCAGCTCGAGGCGGGCCCGGTCGGGATCTACTACGGCTGCGACCCGACGGCGGACAGCCTGCACGCCGGCAACCTGATCGGGCTGATCGTGCTGCGGCGGTTCCAGGACGCCGGTCACCGGGCGATCGCACTGGCCGGCGGCGCGACCGGGATGGTCGGCGACCCGGGCGGCCGCTCAGAAGAGCGCAACCTCCTCGACGAGGACACGCTGACGCACAACGTCGCGCGGATCAAGGAGCAACTCGGTCGCATCGTCGACCTGACGGACGAACGTCGCGGCGTGCTCGTCGACAATCGGGACTGGACGCACGGCATCACGATCCTCGAGTTCCTGCGCGACGTCGGCAAGCACGTCACGGTCAACCAGATGCTGGCGCGTGAGAGCGTGAAGGCACGAATCGAGAGCGAGCACGGGATCTCGTTCACCGAGTTCAGCTACATGCTGCTCCAGGCGAACGACTACCTCTGGCTGTACGACCACCTCGGATGCCGGATCCAGGTCGGTGGGTCCGATCAGTGGGGCAACATCCTGTCCGGCGTCGACCTCATCCGCAGGACGCGCGGCGACCACGTGCACGCCTTCTCGTGGCCGCTGATCACCGCCGCGGATGGTTCGAAGCTCGGCAAGACCACCGGCGCCCGGGTGTGGCTCGACGCGACCAAGACGAGCCCGTACCAGTTTCGCCAGCACTGGATGCAGATCCCCGACGACGAGATCGAGGCCCAGCTGTTGACGTTCTCACTCCGCCAGGTGGCGGAGATCACGGCGCTCGTCGCCGAGCACGACGGGGCACCCCAGCGCCGCATCGCCCAGCGGGCGCTCGCCGACGAGATGGTGACGCTCGTTCATGGTGCCGACGCCGCTGCGGCGGCGAACGAGGCGGCCGAGCTGCTGTTCGCCAGCGACCCGACCGGCGCGTCCGTGGCGGCGTTCGAGATGCTCTCGTCCGAGGTGCCGTTCACGACGCTCGCCGCCGCCGCGTTGGCAGATCCGGTCGGCGTGTTCGTCGCGACCGACCTCGCGTCGTCGAACGGTGACGCGCGTCGCACGATGGCGCAGCGGGCGTTCTACGTGAACGGTGTGCAGTTGGGCGAGAACGACCAGCTCACGGACCAGAAACTGCTCCACGGCCGGTACCTCCTGCTGCGGAAGGGCAAGAAGACGCATCACCTGGTGGAAATTATTTCCTGAGCAGGGGTTGTGCGCGCCGTCCGGGGGTTATAGCGTAGCTTCTCGCTCCACGGAGGTAGTTCGCCTCCGGAAGAGCAAGGCACCAACGCCACGCTGTGCAGGAAACTCCAGCGCACGGTGCGTGCCGAGCCAACGGCTCCTTGAAAACAGAAGAGAAGACAGAATGCCAGTGCGGGCAGTCGCACGGCCCACCTCCGGGTGGATCGCGAGACTGCCCAGTCAATTTCTGGTGTCGGCCTCCCAGCCGGCACCACACACGGATACCGGCCTGTCGTCAACAGCACCCCGTCTTCGGACGCGGTGCGATGCACGTCAGGCCACACAGCAAGGACGCAGCTGCGCCGAGGACCTTCCCGGTCCGCCCTCTCGAGGCGGTGGAGTTGCGCTCGCTGACGTACGTTGCCGCTCTGATCGCCCACTTCGGTGAGCGCTCGTGGCGGCCACGTTTTTGTTGGAGAGTTTGATCCTGGCTCAGGATGAACGCTGGCGGCGTGCTTAACACATGCAAGTCGAACGAGGTCCATGGAGCTTGCTCCGGAAGACCTAGTGGCGAACGGGTGCGTAACACGTGAG
>JABDKP010000058.1 GCA_013002175.1 Ilumatobacter sp. | reverse complement strand
GGCGACGACGTCGATCGCGCCGACGACCGCCGTCGCGACGACGTCGCCGGTGTTCGTCCCGGTCACCGAGCCCCCGTCGGCCACCCCGCCGCCGACGACGGACGCCGCGGTGGCACCCGCGCCCGCCACCACGATCGTGGCGGTGGACGTGCCGGCGAGCACTGCTCCGCCGATCGTCGTGCCGGCGTCGACTGCCGTCCCGACGACGACGCTGCCACCGCCGCCGCCCGCACCGGTCACGCAACTCGGCGTCGTCCAGGACGTGGCCGCATCCGGGCCGCTGACCGTGCCGGTCGTCGACTACGGATTGCCGCGGGTCGCACTCGGCGACTCGGTGATGCTCGGCGCGGCCGAGGAGTTGCTCGCTCGGGGCTTCGCGGTCGACGCGGTGAAGAGCCGGCAGATGATCTCGTTCCTGCCCGACATGCAGATCATCCGCGATGGTGGTTCGTTCGGTCCGGTCGTCGTGATCCACCTCGGCACGAACGGCCCGTTCAGCGAATCGACACTCAACTCGATGATGGCGCTCGTCGTCGACGTGCCGATCGTCGTCGTGCTCACCGGCCGGGGCGACCGGGAGTGGATCGGGCGCAACAACAGCAAGCTGCGGGCGCTGCCCGAGTTCTACCCCAACGTCACGGTGCTCGACTGGGAGGTCGTCGCGTCGCAGTGTCCCGGCCGGTGTTTCTACGAGGACGGCATCCACCTGACGCAATCGGGTCAGGACTTCTACGCCTCGCAGATCAGCCAGCTGCTCGGGATGGGATGACCGCCGCCGCGCGGCGTAGCCTCACGGCATGACCACACCAGTTCGCGTCGCCGTCACCGGAGCTGCAGGCCAAATCGGCTACAGCCTCCTGTTCCGAATCGCGTCGGGCACGATGCTCGGCCCCGACACGCGGGTCGCGCTGCAACTCCTGGAGATCACGCCGGCACTCGGTGCGCTCGAGGGCGTGCGGATGGAACTCGACGACTGCGCGTTCCCGCTGCTCGACTCGATCACCTGCACGGACGACGCGGATGTGGCCTTCGGTGACGCCGATGTGGCGCTGCTGGTGGGGGCGATGCCGCGCAAGGCCGGCATGGAGCGCTCGGACCTGCTCTCGGCGAACGGCGGCATCTTCAAGCCGCAGGGCGAGGCGCTCAGCCGCTCGGCCAGCCGGGACGTGAAGGTGCTCGTCGTCGGCAACCCCGCCAACACCAATGCGCTGATCGCCCAGCGGAACGCGAAGGATCTCGCCCCCGGCCGCTTCACTGCGATGACGCGGCTCGACCACAACCGTGCGATGAGCCAGCTCGCACAGCGTCTCGATGTCTCCGTCAACGACATCACGAAGATGACGATCTGGGGCAACCACTCCACCACGCAGTACCCCGACCTGTTCCACTGCGAGGTCGACGGCAGGAACGCCTACGAAGCGGTCGGCGACCACGACTGGTACGACTCGACGTACATTCCCACCGTCGCCAAGCGGGGCGCTGCGATCATCGAGGCGCGCGGGGCGTCGTCAGCGGCATCCGCGGCGTCGGCGGCCGTCGACCACATCCGCGACTGGACGATGGGCACGCCGGACGGCGACTGGGTGTCGATGTCGATCCCCAGCGACGGCAGCTACGGCGTCCCCGAGGGGATCATCTCGAGTTTCCCGTGCGTGTGCACCGACGGCGAGTACTCGATCGTGCAGGGCCTCGAGATCGACGACTACAGCCGCGGCAAGATCGACGCGTCCGCCGCCGAACTGGTCGCCGAGCGCGACGCGGTGCACGACCTCGGCCTGCTCTGACGCAGGCCGGCCGGTCGTCAGCTCACCGCGACGCGGCAGCCGATCTGCATCATCCGGTCGACCCCGGCCTTGAGGTCGTCGTCGCTGATCCGCACCGGGTCGGCGTCGGGGGCGAGGATGTCGCTGACCGTCATCATCGCGAGGGCTTCGATGCCCTTCACCGCGGCGACCGTGTACATCATCGCGGCTTCCATCTCGACGCCGAGATGCCCGAGCCGCCGCCACCGGCCGAACGTGTCCGGGTCGGGGTCGTAGAAGATGCCCGAGGTGACGATCGGCCCGACGTGCACGCCGCCCGCGCCCGACTCGCGGCTGAGCTGCGCGGCGTTCTCGGCGAGGGTGAACGTGGCCGTCGGCGCGTACCCGTTCATCGCCGCGTAGCGCAACGGTGTCTGGTCGTCGGCCGATGCGCTGATCCCGATCACCGTGTCGCCCATCGCCATCCCGGGCTGGAGTCCGCCACAGGTGCCGACGCGGACCAGCCGCTGGGCGCCGAGCATCACCAACTCCTCGAAGACGATCCCCGCGCTGGGCGTCCCCATCCCGGTGCTCTGGACGCTGACCGGGGCGCCCTCGAACGTTCCGGTGAAGCCGAGCATCCCGCGCTCGGCGTTGACCTGCCGGAAGCCGGGGTCGAAGAACGTCTCCGCGATGTACTGCGCCCGCACGGGATCGCCGGGGCACAGGACGTTCGGGGCATAGTCGCCTTCCTCGGCACGTAGATGAATCGGCATCGGCTCAGCGTAGGGCCTGCGGCCCCTCGCGTCGGCGGGCTACTTGAGGAACTTGCTGGTCGTGTTGTCGGCGAGGACTTTGCCGCCGGTCTGGCACGTCGGGCAGTAGTTGACGGTGTAGCCGCTGTACTCGACGGCCCTGACGGTGTCGCCGCAGACCGGGCAGGGCTCGCCGGTGCGGCCGTGCACGGCGCTCGGCCGGTCCTTCGACGAACTCATGTCGGCCCGCTCGCGTTCGTACGCCAGACCCTCGGCGACGCACGACTCGATCGCCACGGCGACCGCGGCGGCACCGTCGGCGCCGAGTTGTTTCGTCGTCGCGAACGGCGAGATCCTGGCGGTGTGGCAGATCTCGTTCGACAGCCGGCGCCCGATTCCGGCGACCATCCCCTGATGCCGGAGGAAGCCGTGGACGCGCATCGAGTTCGCAGCAAAGCGTTCTGCGAGTTCGGTCGCCGAGATGCCGGCCGCCTCCGGGCCGAGCTTCGAGAGCGGCAACGACGTGTCGAGCTCCGCGGTCGGCACGCACCACACGCCGGCGCGCCGCTCCCTGCCCTGCTCGGTCAGCAGCAGCGCCGAGTCGGGTTCGAACGTGAGGCGGGCCTGGCCGCCGCGGGGCTTGAGCGATCGTTTGTCGTCGACGAGCAGCCGCCCGCCCTGCATCAGGTGCACGACGAACGACACGGGTTGGAAGCGCAGCACGAGGTACTTGCCGCGCCGGCCGACGTCGAGCAGCGGGTGCCCGTATGCATCGTCGGGCGGCGGCACAGCCGTCTTCAGTGCCGTGAAGTTGAACGGCGTGAACGTCGTCAGCACCCGGCCGCCGAATTCCTCGCTCAGGCGCTCCGCGTGGGCCTGGACCTCGGGCATCTCCGGCATCGGCTGGCTGCGTACGACTAGTCGTACGTCGTCCGTTCCTTGACCGTGGCGAACACGGCATCGAGGGCGCCGAACACCGGCTGGTTGTCGAGCAGCTTCTGGTGGTCGCCGTAGAGGCGGATGTGACCGTTGATGAACGCGTCCTGGGCATTCAGCTCGCCGGTCGCGACCGAGACGGCGGTTTGCCAGTCCTGTTCCATCTTGACGTCCTCGGGGTCGGCCGGGCCGGCGCCGAACGCGGCTTCGCCGTCACGGACCTGGAGGTGATACGTGACGTCGCCCTCCGGGCCGTCGCTGACGACCTGGGTCACGCCGATCGTGTGGGCGTCGGCGATCTCGCGCATGTGCTCGCTCGCTGCGACCTCGGCGGTCAGCGCGTTGATCCAGTCGAGGCTGAGGTATCGCACCACCCCCGTAGTCTGCCTGATCATGAACCGGTTCGTTGACGGTCGCCACCCGGACGCGGACACCGAGGAGTGGGTCTTCGCGGCGTGGACCGCCGACGCGACGCTGGGGGTGATCTCGGGTCATCGGCTCGTCGGGCGCACCGCGTGGTACTGGGCCGCACTCGCCCGGGCCGGCCGGCCGTTGCTCCACGTCACCGACTTCGACGTGCCGGTCCGCGCCGTCGATCCGTTCATCGTGAAGGGCGAGCAACTGTGGGCGGAACACACGCGGGACGCACCGATGGAGCAGTGGTCGATCGGCAACGAGACCTACGCCTCGGCGCTCGACGTACCCGAGGACGCGCTCGGCCTGGCGTACGGCGACCCCACGCCGATCGCGTTCGACCTCGAGTGGTATGCGACCGGCGGCCCGGCTGCGCTCGGCGATCTCGGCGGTGCCGGCGACGGGTACGAGCAGCCCGGTGTCGTCCACGGCCGGGTCGAGATCGCCGGCGAGGCGGGGATCGAACTCGCCGAGGTCCCCGCCCACCGGTGGCACCGGTGGAAGCGGGGACCAGGCTTCGGGCCGGTCGTGCTCGCCGAGGTGGTCGCCCACACCGGCGTGCGGGCACCGTTCACGTTCCCGGACGGCGCCGCGACCGACCTCGTGCTCACTCCTGCGGGCTGGCGTCGACGAGGTCGTCGGCAGTCGCTGCACTGACCGGCTGGTCGGCGATGCCCGGGTCGGGGAGCGGTTCGTGGCGATTACGGGCGATCTCCTGACGTCGCCGCATCCGCTTCGTGACCATCCAGCCGAGCAGCAGCACGACGAGCGCCACGGCGAGGAACGGGGCGGTCACGGCGAGCACGAAGGCGACCCCGAACAGCAGACCGACGAAGGCATTCCAACCGTCGCTGAAGGCTTCGCCGATGCCCTTGTCGCCGTCGTCGACGACCGGCTCCTCGGCCGCCTCGGGTGACTGGTACTGCACGGTGACGGTCAGCGTCGACAGTGCGACCCGGTCGTCGATGTTGCGCTGGGCGGCGAGCAGCCGCTCGTAGGCGGTCTGGCGGCGGACGAGTTCGATCTCGGCGGCGACGAGCGAGTCGAAGTCGGTCGTCTCGGCGAGGATCGCCTCCATCCGCTCGACCGACTCGAACGCCTG